>CANQUZ010000215.1 GCA_947627165.1 uncultured Roseburia sp. | reverse complement strand
GATAGACGGACGGACTGGTCTTTACCATGCAGATGGGGCAGGCAATAGAGATCCTGAGTGCTGCTAAGGCACCAAAGAAAGATGGGAAGGGAAATACCTATGCGGATCTGATAAACTGCCATATGCCGCTTTTGGAGGCGATGCAGACGGCATCCCGCAAGGCATTCAAGAGGGCATTCATGGGATAAAGGCCTGTTTGCCGCCAGATACAGCATCAGAAGATGTGCAGATGGCAGTACTTATTGCGATAAAAACAAGCGGTCATAAAGAAAACAGGAAAAGTGCCAACGAATACTTGACACAAACCTTACACTGAATGGTGCTTGATAAAATTTGCTATTGGGAATATAATAGTATTACAAATAACTGCAAAACAACTATTATATGAAGTAGAGGTGTATTATGGCAGAACAAGTATTGATTCAGTTTCGTGCAGATAAAGCATTAAAACAGGAAGTAACAGAAATATACGAATCTCTTGGAATGGATTTACCCACAGCATTGCGTATGTTTATGAATAAAAGCAAAATGGTCAGGGGACTTCCATTTGATGTAAGACTTCCGGAGAATACAGTCACAAGAGCCGAGGCGATGAGAGCTTTTGAGGATTTGCGGGCGCAGGCCAGTGATGTCCCGGAGATGACATTGGAAGAGATCAATGCAGAGATATCGGCAGCAAGGGCAGAAAGAAAAATGAGGTAACAGTATGACATATTATGCGGTTATAGACACCAATGTATTCATATCTGCCCTTCTGTCAAAAAACAGTGATGCTGCTACAGTGAAAGTACTGCAGGCGGTTTTTGATGGCAGAATTGTGCCGCTGTACCATAATGAGATTTTGGCTGAGTATGATGAAGTGCTGCATAGAGAGAAATTTTGTTTGAAAGAGAAATCTATACAGACGGTACTTACAGCGATTAAGGAGTTTAGGGTAGAAGTCTTTCCGCAGCCTACGGGAGAAATTCTGGTTGACATGGATGATTTGATTTTTTATGAGGTGGCGATGGAAAAACGGGATGAAGATGCATATCTGGTGACGGGGAATCAGAAACACTATCCCATCAGGGATTTTATCGTGACCCCGGCAGAGATAATGAAGATTATTGAAAAGGGATGAATTGATTTTTCCGAAATAGACCACGATATCCGCATTTAAAGACCAGTCGTCATAGTCCGGGGCGCGGCCGTCGTGAGGCTTTCCGTTTTCCAAAACGCCGTCAATCTGCCTGATGCAGACAGTCCCCTTTTCTTTCCTACGCGACAGCCGTATTTTTTCAGTGCATAGCGTTTCCACTTGGCGAGGGACTGCACGACTTCTGCGTTTCTCCCCGCTTGTTCCCGGATATCAAAATTGACAGGGCGTTCCACGTCGTTTAAGTTATCGTTTAATCCTGAAAGAGGGTCTACAAAAAGCGGTGCCGATACACGGGATAGATGAAGCCCCTCGGCAATGGAGCCCTGAAAAAAGTCTTTCACCGTCTTGATGGCAATCTGCGTATCGTGTAAATCTAGATGCTTCCCAATCGTAATAAAAAAGGTTTTCGGCAGGCTGCCAAATCAGGAGATGACTGACGAGGGGATTTTGGAAATCATTGATTTTCAGCATAAAATGAGTTACGCTGTTTCTTAGGATTCGGCAGCGCAGGAAGTAAGGGAAGAATATCTGGCAGAAAAAAAGGTGCTGAGGGAAAAAGTACAGGCTGCAGACGGAATCAGTGAGGGGGAAGCGATTGAAATCGCAAGGAAACAGATGGAGTCTGAGCTTGGCGATAGGGCAGCGGGAATGGAATTGCAATAGAAAATATAAAATAGAAAATATAAAATATAGGTATCAGAATGACTCCTTTTTTGGATGTTGATGAATGGCTTTTGCAACTCTATTATGCCATATCCAGCGGGGAGTCATTTGCTTTTACACAGATAATGCTGTATTTATGCGGTTTGTGGAGTTTTGTAGATGCCTAAAACAGAGTTAGGAGAAAAGAAAGACAGCAATGGTTGAAAATAGAAATACATTTGTAGAAAACGGTTGAAATGTGATGTTGGAGATGGTATATTGGTAACGTGGCGAAAGCCATAGGAAAGTACCCATGACAGGGTGGCAGCCTCCCGACGTTTAATGACCGGCTTGCCGGAATAAAACGTACATAGTACAAAATGTACGTAGTACGTTGGAAGGGAGGTGGCGTTATATGACAGCTTTTGAAATCGTTTCGATTTTTATCGGCATATTAACTTTGTTATGTGCCTTTGGAAGCCTAATTGTAGCGTCGCTTACTTTTCTCCAAGAGAGAAAGAAAAAGCGAAAATAAAAATGCCTATCCTGTCTGCTACACAGGATAGGCGGTGTCCATAAGGACATTCACCCCGGAAGCATCCACTTTGGAGTGGGTGCTTTCCTTTTCTAAAAACACTATACCACACTTCCTACATACATTCAACAAAAATTTTTATAACACGTCAAAAGTCAAGAAAGCAGCAGGAGCAAAAAACGTAAAAGACTTTTTAATCAAAATAAACACAAGAAAGGGCTATAACAGAGATGTTGTAGTCTTTTTTTGTCTGACGATGCGTTTGTTGCCGGCCAGTTTTATCCAATCTCAAAAGGTTTCACACCATGAAACAGGGGGTTTCATACCATGTGAACCAAAAATGAAAAAATTTTGCCGATATAATACGCAAAGGAACAAATCATTTCAGACAGCTTACGCTGATGAAAGTGATTGATTAGAAATAAAGATATAGGAAAGTGGTTGAATTGATAGAGATAGCAATATGCGATGATGAAAAAATGGTTATGGAACGCATTGCGGCTTTGATAAAAAAGCAGAACACCGACTGCCATATAGAACGTTTTCAGGCAGGAAATGAATTGCTTGCGGCAAAAAGGCATTTTGACCTGATTTTTCTTGACATACAGATGGATGGCATCAATGGGATGGAAACGGCAAAGGCAGTCAGGGAGTATGACCGGAAAGCGGTTATCATTTTTGTCACGGCAGTCAAAGAGTATGTGTTTGAAGCCTTTGATGTGGGTGCGTTCCATTATCTTCTGAAACCGATCGAGGAACAGAAGTTTGCGGAAGTGTTTGGAAACGCTGTGAGGAAAATAGGGGAACGCCGGATACAGAGAGAGCCGCCTGCGCTATTCATTAAGACAAAAAATAAAAGCTACACCTTACGTCAAAGCGAGATTATTTTTATTGAGAGCAGGAACCGAAAGGCGGCGATCCATACTACAAAAAATACCTTGGAAGTCTATGCTGTCATGAACGGGCTTCAAAAGGAGCTTGGAAACAGTTTTTACCGTTGCCACAGAGGGTATCTGGTCAATATGGCTCATATCGCAGAATACAGTAGCGACATGATCGAGATGGACAACGGGGAAAGGGTATATCTGGCAAAAGAGAAATATCAGGAGTTTGTCAGGGAATATATGCGGTATCTGCGGAATGGAGGTGCGGCGTGTGAATGAGGTGTATGATGCAGGAAACAACGGCGTACTGCTCCTGATATGGATCTTTCAGGGATATTGTCTGCAATACTTTTACGGCAGTTTTTTGGAGGGAAGAGGGCAGGGAAAGACCAGAAACAGCTTTTGCGTGGCAGCTTCGTATGTAGCGCTGAAATTGTGTATAAGATTATGTCTGCCATCGGGATATGGGGACAGAAGGACAATCGAAACGCATTTTATCACGTTTCTTGGTTTAGCCGTGGCAGCCTTGTTTTTTTATAAGGCAATCAGGGCGGTTACGGGTTTTCTTGTGGTTACATTCATGGCAGTATGTGAGATTGGTGTTTTCTGCGCCTGCATTGTGGGAGAGATTTATTCTCCGGCAATGGATTTCTGGAATTGGTGCATGGGGAAAGGATATAT
>CANQUZ010000214.1 GCA_947627165.1 uncultured Roseburia sp. | reverse complement strand
CTCAGTTGGTGGAGCACGACCTTGCCAAGGTCGGGGCCGCGGGTTCGAGTCCCGTCTCGCGCTCTTCCTAAAGTTCTGGTTTCCAGAACTTTTCTTTTTGCATAAGTTCAGCCCGTTCATGAGCAATTTTGAAGCCCGTAGTGCGGGATTGCGAATGGCGTAGACTGAACTGTTACAATTTATTTCCCACTTCTTGATTTCACCACTTGCACCGCTTATTTTTCTCGACTATAATTATGATTGCGTAACAATCCATGCTTTCATCGTTACAGGAATGCAATTAAATTTCGGATATTTCCGTATAGAAATGGAGTTATTTATGAATAAGAAAGATATTCTCGAATTAAAACGGCGTTTAAAAAAAGAGGCCTGCACTTTTACAAGGCTCTGCGGCTGTTATGTGGATGCCGACCACAACAAAGTCACTTCTTTCGGCAGTACGTTCCTCAATTTAGAGGATGAGGAATTGTTCAAATATTTGGAAATCGCCAAAAAAGTCCTGTCCGGCGCCATCGGAAACAACCTTTTAGAATTGGAATTTCCCTTAGAAGAGGAAGCTCCGGGAGGAAGGCAGCAGTTTTTTATGGGACTGCGGGAAAGCGCCCTCAAAAATGATGAATTGATGGACGCCTTTTACGATTTAGTAATCAAAAGCTATGATTACGTTGGAAATTATCTGATTTTGGTATTTCACGACGCTTACGACGTCATGACCAAAACCTCTGACAACAACAAGTTAGATGAATCGGAAGAGGTATATGAATATCTGCTCTGCGCCATCTGTCCGGTATCCCTTTCAAAACCAGGGCTTGGGTATCGGGAGGACGAAAACCGCATCGGCCCCCGGATACGGGATTGGGTTGTAGGCGTTCCTGACACCGGTTTTATCTTCCCGGCATTTACGGACCGGAGTACGGACATCCACTCTGTCCTGTTTTACACCAGGGATACCAAAACGCCCCACGCCGAGTTTATGGAGGCGGGATTAGGCTGTATTTCCAAATTTACCGCCACAGAACAAAAGCTGACGTTCCAGAGCCTGGTAAAGGAGGTCATCGGGGAGGACGACGAGGAAAGCGACGGGCTGTTTCTGGACATCCAGGAGCATTTAAACGATCTCATCCCCACCCCGGAGGACGAAACCGAAGAACCCGAACCTGTCCCCATAACGCCTGTCGCCATCTCTTCCGTGCTGACCGAAAGCGGCGTATCGGAAGAACAGGCCGCCGTCATAGAAAAAAACTATGAGACTGTCTTTGGCGAAGAGCTTCCCGTGGCGGAGCACTTGGTCGACCCCAAACTATTGGAGGCAAACGCCCGACGCAAGGAACGATTGGAATTAGTGCAACAGGTGGCGAATTTAAAACAGCAGTTAGAGGAAACCCGTTCTCTGCCGATAGAGGCGGCAGACGGCGAAGATGTGCCTGCAGTGAAAACTTATGACGTCATCCTTCGGGTAAAGCCGGAAAAAGTGGGACAAATACACTCCCAAATCATCAACGGGCAAAAGTGCCTGGTCATACCGATGGATGAAAATGAGCACGCCGCTATCAACGGCATAAATACTATCGTGTAACATCCGATTCCAAAGCGGACCCTTTGGGAGAACTCTCCCAGAAGGGTCCGCTTTTCTATGCTATACCATGTTTATTTTTTCTTTAATGTAATCTTCCATCTTATTTTTGGGGATTCCCAAGGTCAGGGAAAGTTCGCTGTAAAGTTCGTTTTCTGCAACTCTCATATACCGCTCGTCGAGGGCGGTTACTTTTTTCCCCTGAGCGGTACGCTCCTGTTTTCTGACGTACAGGGTCTTTACAATACTGACCCAGGCACGGTAGTCGCAGGTGCGCATGACTTCTTTGTATGTGGCTTCTCTTTGTTTTTCATCCGACACCCAGAGCATTTCAATTTCCGGCAGTTCTGAAATCAGCTTGTCTGCTTCCTCTCTGGAAATCACTTTCCGCATCACAATCTTCCGATTGTCTGTCGGAGCGTAAACTTTTGCGTTGGCATCTCCTAACGGCTCTAAAACATAATATAACCGCTCTTTATCGGCTCCGGAAATATCAATATGACGTATATCTGTTACCTGACAAACACCTTTACTGCCATACACAACATATTCTCCTACCTCAAACATAATTCCCTCTCCTTCCCGTTATTATTTGCCAAGATACAATAGCCCAAACTCTCATTCTTACCTACTATTTTACCATAATTTTCAACAAAATGTCAGTAAATTATGCTCCGCACTCCTTTTTTTGTGAAAATTGCAACAAGTCTGCCGTATTGTTTTTATGGATTTTTTCCTGTACAAAAGTACTGAATCCTGTGCCTGAAGATAGGGGAAGCCATGCTGTCAGAGGCATCTAAATTTTTATTTGCTCGTATGGCAGGCTATAGACATGAAAAAAGGAACTGCCAAAAACTATGGCAGCTCCTTCATCGCACAACTTAAATGGGTAAAATAATTGTGCATTCCATATATTTTATTAGGGAAAGGAATTAACAACAAAATTCTATTCGTAACGCTCACTACCTCTGAACACGTCCGGAAGCGTCTCCGCCAGCTAATTTCTTAACTTCATCAACGCTTACCATATTGAAGTCGCCTTCAATAGAGTGTTTTAAGCAGCTTGCCGCTACAGCAAACTCGATGGTAGCCTGTGGATCATAGTCATTTAAGCAAGCGTAAATTAATCCGCCGCCAAAGGAATCTCCACCGCCTACACGGTCAACAATGTGCATTAAGTACTCTTTTGAGAAGTAGCTCTGTCCATCCTCGTAAAGCATTGCTGCCCAACGGTTGTCGTTTGCAGAGATAGAAGTTCTTAAAGTAATCGCTACTTTCTTGAATCCGAAACGCTCTGTCAATTTCTGAGCAACCTCTTTGTATCCTTCTTTATTTAACTCTCCGGCAGTAACCTCAGTTCCTTCGGATTTGATGCCGAATACATCGTTTGCATCCTCTTCGTTGGAGATACATACGTCAACATACTGGCAAAGCTCGCCCATTACCTGTCCGGCTTTCTCTTTGGACCATAATTTGTTGCGGTAATTTAAGTCGCAACTTACTGTGATGCCTTTTTCTTTTGCAGCTTTGCAAGCTTCTAAGCAGATTGCAGCTACATTGTCGCCAAGCGCCGGAGTGATTCCTGTGAAGTGGAACCAGTCAGCTCCGTCAAAAATCTTGTCCCAGTCGAAATCAGCGGTGGTTGCGGTTGCAATGGAAGAACCGGCACGGTCATAAACAACTTTGGATGGTCTCTGGCTTGCGCCTTTTTCCAAGAAGTAGATACCTACTCTGTCGCCGCCGCGAACGATGTCGGAAGTATCAACGCCATACTGTCTCAGGGCGTTTACGCCTGCCTGTCCGATTTCATGCGCAGGAAGTTTTGTAACAAAACTTGCATCCATACCGTAGTTTGCTAAGGAAACAGCAACGTTTGCCTCCCCGCCGCCATAGGTTGCGCCATAAGAAGTAGCCTGTAAAAAGCGGTAGTATCCTTCCGGTGCGAGACGAAGCATGATTTCACCAAATGTAACAACTTTCTTTGCCATTCTCTAATCCTCCTAATTATTGTTTCATAATATGAAACTTCGTTTCAAAATTTCTATTTTTATTATACCACTGAAATACAGAATGTCAAATATGTTTTTATTTCTGTGCATTATTCTAAAATTTTTTAAGTTAATTGACATACTTTCGTTGTCTGCGTATAATGATAATAACGATGAGGACAATGCTCCATCACCGAAAATATTGTCCGCTTACCGCTGGCGGCCTATAAATGAACGGCTCGAAAATATTGCTCGCTCACCGGAGGCGTCTAATAAATGTCCGGCTCGAAAATCAAGCCCTATCGAAAGGTAGGGCTATTTTTATCTGA
>CANQUZ010000213.1 GCA_947627165.1 uncultured Roseburia sp. | reverse complement strand
CGCCTTTCCCTCTCTTTTGTTGAAGCCTCCCGGAATTTTGCCCACGGCATACATCTTCTCCTCATACTCTACGCTCAGGGGGAAGAAATCAATCCCATCTCTGGGCTTGTCAGAGGCTGTCACGGTAGACAGCACCGTGGTCTCCCCATATTTCAGGAAAGCTGCTCCATTTGCCTGGGCGCATACCCTTCCGATGTCAACAGTCAGCGTCCTGCCTGCCAGTTCCATTGTAAAGCTCTTGTACATATCTGTTCTCCTTTTCGTCTCGGGCGTCGCCCCTTTTTATTTGAGCAAAAGCGCCGAAACTACTGAACAACCTATGAGCCTCATACATTTTTCAGTGGTCTCGGATGGTTGCTTTTGCAAAAATATTCGCAAATCCAAAAATAGAGCGGGACAACTCCCGCTCTATATAACCAGAGGAAAGTTTCTCTGGTTTTTACCGTCTTATTTTCTAAGACCTAAACGCTCAATCAAAGTACGATATCTCTCAATATCGATTTTCTTCAAGTATGCCAGTAAACCTCTTCTCTGTCCTACCATCTTTAAAAGGCCGCGTCTGGAATGGTGATCGTTTTTGTTCTCTGCCAGATGTGTATTCAACTCTTCAATACGGGCTGTCAGAATAGCGATCTGCACCTCCGGCGAACCTGTATCGTTCGGGGTCCTTCCATACTCTTTGATGATTTCCTGTTTCTTTTCCTTTGCGATCATGACTGATCCTCCTTTTTCTTTCTTTGTGCCGGCAACCTACCCTCCGGCAGTGTCATCGCCAGAATACTCAGCAAAAGGTTGGAGTATCCATCTACCGAATATTGGCTCACTCATACGCAAGTATTATATCACAGTTATTCCCGGATGTAAACGTCTATTTTTGTACTTTATATCCATAGATAACAGTTCAGCCATAAGCAGTCTCGTAGGCGAATCATGCTTGCACGAATAAGCATACGAGACTGCTTATGAGCAGAACGCCCGTTCATGAGCAATTTTGAAGCCCGTAGTGCGGGATTGCGAATGGCGTGGGCTGAACTGTTACCCATAATGTAGAAGTATCAGGCAATCCTGTCAAAATCTTTCATGTAATCTCTGGGTATAGCGAATAGAGCTGCTATGTATGTAAGCATTCGCTGTATGTGGGTTTGTCCCGTTGAAAAAGACCTGTGCAGAGTTTGTTCTGACAGGTCTTTGGATTTCGTTTTATTCTTTTGCTCGTCGTTTTATTTTTGCCGTGTCTGGGATTCTATCTGCCATTACCGGCTGAGTTCACGAATCTCTCATTTTGCACTGCAGTCATTATGACTGATGGATTACCCTCACCACTTTCACCGGCGTTCTGTAATATGCCCCGGAAATTTTAATGCCGGATTTCGGAGAGCTTGCGTGCACGACTTGTCCGTTCCCAATGTAAATTGCCACATGGTTGATACGGCTTCCATTGCCATAGAAGAATAAATCTCCAGGCTGCGCTTCGGAGGCAGAAATCTTCGTGCCGCTACCTGCCTGAGCACCGGAGGTGCGCGGCAGGTAAATGCCGTAATTGGCAAAGATACTCATTACAAATCCGGAACAGTCGGCTCCTCTTGTGAGGCTTGTCCCGCCCCAGACATAAGGGTTGCCCACAAACTGGGTGGCATACTGCACCAAAGAAACCCTCACATCAGAAACTCCCTGCCCGTAACGGACCTCTGTCATGGTCTGGGCTTTCGCCAATTCCACGGAAATATCTACATAGCCGCTGGACACATACGCCTTATCGTTATCCATATTGATTGTTATCCAGTCGTCTGCAATCTCTATTACTTCTAACTCTTCCCCTTTTGGTACTGTGGTCATGATTTTACTTTCCGTATTCGGCTCCTGTCTGACACGCAAAGTCGTGGTATTCACGGTCGCGATGGTCTGTTTTACTTCCGCCGCCTTTGCAAGCGCCGCCTCCCCGGTAAGAAGGTATTCGGATTTCACATACCCCTCCACCTTTCCGGACTGTATTTTGGTCCATTCACCTTCTACTCCCAGAATCTCACATCCCGCATTGTTTGGCATTTTTCCTACGATTTCCGCCTCAATGCTGGGCTCTTTCCGGACATTTAAGTTGCCGTCAACCTGCGCCACGCCAAGATTGGTATAGCCAAATGTTTCCGCCTGTCCCACTGCAGTGGTCACGGCATCTGTCTCCGATACCTTTGCATCCGGAACAATCCCTACCGTCTCCGCAAGGTATATTCCCACCGTTTCCGTCACGCCGGAGCTTAGGCTGACATCAACAGGTTCCGCCATGACGATTTGTTCCGCCAATTCTGCTGAAATGCCGGCTGTCAGGGAATAACGTTCCGTCACCGCCTCGTCCGCCTCCGCTTTTATTCCGCTTTGTATGTATACCGTAGAAACCATCAGGATGCCTGCCATCAGAACACTTGCTGTTTTTACCATTCTTGCCCTCATAAACCCTCCTACCAATCGTTTTGGAATTTCCTACCTTTCTGAGTATAGCAAGCATATTTTACGATGTCAACTTTTTTCTGTAATATTTGTGTAATAATTTCTCGCAAAGGCGATGTCGCTCTGCATCTGCTCTTTTAGTTGCTCCATTGAAGCAAATTTCCGCTCCTCCCGCACCCTTGTCAAAAATTCAACTGTTACGATTTTTCCGTAGACTTCCTCTGCGAAATCCAGCAGATGCGTCTCCACTCCCACAGGATTTTTTCCTTCAATCGTGGGCTTGCAGCCGACATTGGTGACGCCGCGGTATTTCTCCTCCCCAATCGTTACTTCCGTCACATAAACGCCGTAGGGAGGCAACAGCTTCTCTTCCGGAGGGATTTGGTTGATAGTAGGAATCCCCAATTTAGAATTGCCTATCTGATTGCCATAAAGCACCTTCCCTGTCACAAAATAGCGGTACCCTAACAGATGGTTTGCTTTTTCCAGATTTCCCTTTGCCACTTCTTCCCGGACAAAGGTACTGCTGATATCTCTGGCATCTTCTTTTATTTTTTCAATGACGAGCACCTGATACTGAAATGTTTCCGCATACTTCTGCAGCAGTTTGTAATCCCCCCTTCGCTGATAGCCGAAGCGGAAATCTTCCCCCACCACAAAGCATTTTACATGAAGCCTGCGCACCATTTTTTCAATGAAATCTTCCGCTTCCATACGCATGATTTCCTGGTTGAACGGGCATTCCACCAGATAATCCACGCCAAGCTGCTCAAACATATGCATTTTTTCCTCGTTGGTGGTAAGCACCTTCGCATCCGCCTGGCTAAAGGTCTTTCTGGGCGGGATATCAAAGGTAAAAATCACAGCGGCAAGCCCTTCCTCTTTTTTGTCAGCCAAATGTTCCATTAAAAGCTCATGCCCTCTGTGAATGCCGTCAAATTTTCCCAAAGACATTACGGTAGGCTCTTCAATATAAAATTCCGTTGTGTTTTTGATATATTTCATATCTCTATAAATAATTTTACCGGCTTATAATTTTTCTGCCTTTCTGCGTACTCATAAATGCCGATAAAATGCCCCTCTTCATCATAAATTCGGATTGGTTGTCCCCTCCGTTTTCCATCGTAGTCGATAAACGCCTCCTCTGTCAACTGATTTCCATTATATAACAATTTATTCCACTGTTTTTTCACAACAGCCTTGTCATATTGGGAAAATACGGAATCTACGGAACGGATAAAGCTGAAGGTGGATGCCTCCCACTGTTCCGGGGGGATGTTCTTTCCCTGCTCCTGTACAAGACGCTCAATTTCTCCTAACGGCAGCGCCTCTTCTACTTTAAATTCCGAAACTCCAGTGCGAACCAAGCGTTCCATACAGCCCCCGCAGCCAAGTTTCTCTCCGATATCCTCGCAAAGGGTGCGGATATAAGTGCCCTTGGAACATTCCACCCTC
>CANQUZ010000212.1 GCA_947627165.1 uncultured Roseburia sp. | reverse complement strand
AGACCCCATAAAAAGAATCTAACCATTTCAATCTGTTAGCTGTTAACTTAATGACATTGTGGGCTGAACTGTTACTTTATTTTCTCACGATTGCACAAAGAAAAGGGAAATCCTTTAACATTTTCTTAATTTTCAAACAATCTTTCTTAAAATAATCAAAAGATAATTGTTTCCGGGAAACGGCTGTGATATAATCACAAGCATAGCAAAATGTAGTGCTATGTTCCTATAAAATGGAAGGAAGGCGAGATTGTGAAAACAAACGTTAAAGCAAACATGAAAGCAAACGTTAAAGAAAGCGTCCGTGCTTTTGTCAAAAAAAATAAACATGGGTTTTTGCTGCTTTATTTTCTGTTTTACCTGCCTTGGTTTAACTATCTGGAAAAAACGGTTACTACCCACTTTCATGTGATACACGTTGCGTTAGACGATTATATCCCTTTCTGCGAATATTTTATCATCCCTTATTTCTTATGGTTTGCCTATATCGCGGGGGGACTGGGGTATTTTTTCCTGAAAGACAAGGACGAGTATTTTAAATTATGCAAGATGCTGTTTACAGGAATGACGATTTTTTTGATTGTGTCCACCGTTTATCCGAACGGGCACTATCTGAGGCCGGAAACCTTTGAGCGCAATAACCTGTTTGTACATATGGTAAAATGGTTATATGCAACGGATACCGCTACGAATCTTTTCCCAAGTATCCATGTATACAACTCCATCGCCATCCATATTGCTGTGTGTCATTGCAGCAGCCTCAAAAAATGCAGGGCTGTCCGTTATGGCTCTTTCCTATTGATGGTAAGCATCATCTTATCCACCATGTTTTTAAAACAGCATTCCGTGTTTGATGTGGCGACTGCCATTTTCCTTTCCGTGCTGATGTATCATCTCGTGTATAGCCTTAACACAATACCTGCTTTGTCAGGACAGCAAAAATACGAACGCAAATTGCACCGTGTATGACACACGGTGCAATTTTATTTTTTATATTTCTGCTATGATTTGTTTGTAAATCCCTTCTGCATCCAGTTTGTACTTGTGTATCAGTTCCTTTGCAGAACCAGATTCTCCGAAGCAGTCCCGCATCCCTATCCGGATTAATTTTACAGGACATTTCTCTGAAAGCGTTTCTGCCACAGCACTTCCAAGTCCTCCGATGACAGAGTGCTCCTCGACTGTAAATACCTTTCCTGTTTTTAACGCCGTTGCGGCCACCAGTTCTTCATCCAACGGTTTAATCGTATGGATATTGATGACCTCAGCGCTGATCCCATCTTCGGAAAGCATCTCCGCCGCCTTAAGGCTCTCCGAAACGCAGAGCCCTGTGGCAATGATCGACACATCCTTCCCCTCCTTTAACAGGATGCCTTTTCCAAGTTCAAAGCGGTAGGACTCTTTGTCATTGATAATAGGAAGGGCCAACCTGCCGAATCTAAGGTATACCGGCCCTATATGTTCATATGCCGCCTTGACTGCCGCTCTTGCCTCAACATCATCACAAGGATTGATCACTACCATGCCCGGTATTTCTCTCATCAGCGCCAAATCTTCACAGCATTGGTGAGTCGCTCCGTCCTCACCCACCGAAATTCCCGCATGAGTAGCTCCGATTTTGACATTCATCTGCGGATATCCTATGCTGTTCCTGACCTGCTCGAATGCGCGTCCTGCCGCAAACATGGCAAAGGAACTCATAAAGGGAACATAGCCGCAGGCTGCCATTCCCGCCGCAATTCCCGCCATATTAGCCTCGGCAATCCCGCAGTCAATGTGGCGCTGCGGGTATTTCTTTTTAAACACTGCCGTCTTGGTAGCGGCCGCAAGATCCGCATCAAGGACGACTAAATCCTCATGTTCCTCCGCCAGCTCTGCCAACGCATTTCCATAGCTGTCTCTCGTTGCCGCCATTTTATTTTCTAACATTGTCCGACAGCCTCCTTTTCCAGTTCTTCCATCGCCGCTCTGTACTCCTCCTCATTCGGAGCTTTCCCATGCCATGATACGTTATGTTCCATAAATGAGACGCCTTTGCCTTTTACGGTAGAGGCAATGATTGCCGACGGCTGTCCTTTGTGCCTTTTCGCCTCGTCAAACGCTTCCTTTATTTCATCAAAATCATTTCCATTTATGGTCATTACATGAAACTGAAACGCCCTGAATTTTTCGTCAATCGGATAGGGAGAGCATATTTCCTCCACCGGACCGTCTATCTGCAGGCGGTTGTTGTCTACAATCAGGCAGAGGTTATCTAGTTTTCTGTGGGCCGCAAACATTGCAGCCTCCCAAATCTGCCCTTCCTGCAGTTCCCCGTCTCCGCACAGGCAGTAAGTCCTGTATTCTTTTCCCTGCATTTTTGCCGCAAGCGCCATCCCTGCGGCGGCCGAAAATCCCTGTCCAAGCGATCCGGATGACATATCTACGCCGGGCGTATGCTTTCTGTCTGGATGACCCTGCAGATACGAGCCAAGCCGCCTTAACGTCTTTAAATCCTCCACCGGAAAAAATCCCCGCAGCGCCAATGCACTGTAATATCCCGGAGCCGTGTGCCCCTTAGAGAGTACAAATCGATCCCGATCCGGATCATCCGGCTTAGAAGGATTTATATTCATTTCCTCAAAATACAAATAGGTATAAAGATCCGCCGCAGAAAGCGAACCTCCGGGATGTCCGCTCTGTGCATGGTACACTCCGGTCAAAATGCCCTTGCGGATCTCCGCAGCCTTTTTCTGAAGTTCCTGTTTATTCATAGTTCCTCTCATTCTGCCGCCTCAGCGGCTCTTGCCTCAGAATTAAAAGTTTTAGTTTTCAATCCCGGCTTCATTTCTGCACTGTGCTAAGATAGTCTTTCTGGAATTTTTCGATTCCCTGATCCGTCAGCGGATGGGAGATCATGGCTTTTATGACCTGAAACGGAACCGTCGCAATATGGGCGCCCGCAAGCGCACAGTCTGTTACGTGTATAGGGTTGCGGACAGAGGCTGCTATGATTTCTGTATCCAGCTGATAATGATCAAAGATTGCCGCAATTTTTTGAACCAGTTCTATCCCAGAACAGCTGATATCGTCAAGCCTTCCTAGGAAAGGTGATACATATGCCGCTCCCGCTCTGGCTGCCAAAAGCGCCTGATTCGCCGTAAACACCAGCGTTACGTTTGTTTTGATCCCCTCACTGGAAAGCTGTTTTACCGCTTTTAACCCTTCCGCCGTCATAGGAATCTTAACTACCATATTGGGATGTATGGCGGCTATTTCTCTTCCTTCCTCAATCATCCCCTGAGCATCTACCGTCGTAGCCTTTACCTCACCGCTGATCGGACCGTCTACCATCTCTGCAATCGCTGCGATCACTTCCTTAAAATCTTTTCCCTCTCTTGCAATCAGAGAAGGATTGGTTGTCACCCCGCATATGACCCCGAGATCATTTGCCTCCTTTATTTCCTCAATGTTTGCTGTGTCTATAAAAAATTTCATCTCGTTTTCTCCTTTCCCGCGTATTCTAGCTGCGCATTGTCTATGATTCAAACAGTTTTTCTACTGCAGGGTAAATCTCTCGGAATTTCCTGTATGCCCTGTCATATTTTCCAGCAAGCTCCGGATCGGGCTCTACCACCTCAGCGACCCGGACGAGTTTCCTGCAGGCCGTCTCAACATCCGGATATTCCCCGCAGCCGACGGCCGCTAGTATCGCCGCTCCAAGCCCCGGACCTTCTTCATTTTCCACAATCTCCAATTTCAAATTCAGAACGGCGGCAATGATTTTTCTCCAGAGTCTGCTCTTTGCCCCGCCGCCGCATATTTTAGAACTGTCAACGGTAATGCCAATGCTTCTTGCCACTTCAAGCGAATCCCGGAGCGCAAATGCTACTCCCTCCAGAACCGCCTGAGTCATGTCCTCTCTCGTTGTGTCCATAGACATTCCGAAAAAGAGCGCTCTTGCAG
>CANQUZ010000211.1 GCA_947627165.1 uncultured Roseburia sp. | reverse complement strand
GCCTATGGGAGAAAATTATGCGGCAATCTTAGGGTTTTACCTCTACGGATGCGCTTGCATTGCCATAGGGATGTTTCTGTCTGCGACGACGGAAAGCCAGGTGATTGCTGCCGTTTTGACCTTTGCTGCGCTGTTCCTGGGCTATATGATGGAGAGCATTACAGGATTGATTTCTGTGAATGGAAATCTTCTTACGGCTGTCTTGGGTGCATTTGATTTGTATACCCCACTAGAGAGCTTTATGAACGGCTGCATTGATCTCACCGGAGTCGTTTATTTTCTTTCCGTCATCTGCCTCTGCCAGTTTTTGTGCTGCCAGTTGATACAGAAACGCCGTTACAGCTTTCGTGCGAAGAAGTTATCTCTGGGGGCGTTTTCCATAGGAAGCATTGTGTTAGCTTTTGCGGTGGCAGTGGGCATAAATCTTGTGGTGCGGGAGCTTCCTTCTGATATAACGTCAGTGGATGCCACCTCTGAGAAACTTTATTCTATCACGGATACCACAAGAGATTTTTTAGATACGTTAGAAGAAGATGTTACGATTTATGTGCTGGCTGCAGAAAAAAATGCGGATTCCATCTTGTCGGAGACTCTTGCGCGCTATGAGGATTTATCAAAACATATTTCTATTGTCTATATCAATCCAGCCGCAAATCCTGTATTTTACCAGCAATATACGGATACGGCACCCACTGCAAACAGTCTGATCGTGGTAAGCGGACAGCGGTCACGGGTGATAGATTTTGGCGACATTTATGAATACTCTTATGACTATACTAGCTACAGCAGTACTTTAGAGGGCTATGACGGGGAAGGGCAGATTACCAGTGCCCTTGCTTATGTCACCATGCCGTCCTCAGAACTTCCGGCTCTTTATGAGATAAACGGACATGGAGAGACGGCTTTAAGCGGGGGATTCCTTGAGGCAGTGGAAAAATCCAACATGACCTTAAAACAGATCACTCTGTTAAAAGAGGCTGCTATCCCGGAGGATGCGGCGGCGGTCATTATCTATGCTCCTGCTTCTGATTTTTCGGAGGACGACGCCGAAAAAGTGAAGGAGTATTTAGATAACGGCGGAAAGGCATTGATTGTCACCAGCTATGAACATAAAAACCTGACAAATTTTGAAAGCATCTTAAGTGATTATGGAATCGGCCGGGTAGAGGGGATTGTGATGGAAAATGATGCCTCTTACTATTATAATGGCATTCCCTATTACCTCCTGCCGGAAATAGAGAGCAGCAGCTACACAGCTTCTGTCAGCGGAAAATATGTGTTTGCGCCCTACAGTGAAGGACTTTCCTGTGCGGCTGATACGGAAGAAATGGTTTATACGCCGTTACTGACGGTTACGGATGCTGCGGTTTCTAAGGTAAATGCTGCAAATGCTACAACTTCTGAATTAGAAGAAGGAGATATCGCAGGGCCATTTAACATAGCATTAGCAGTAGAGAAAACGGCAGGAGAGAATGTGACGCAGATAATAGCAACAGGTTCCTTAGAACTCTTTACGGATGCTGCGGACGCAGTCGTCTCCGGCGGAAATGTCTCCCTGTTTACAAATTGTATTACAGCGCTCGCAGGAACCGGGGAGGAAACGGTTGCAATCCCCGTAAAATCCTACACGGTCGATACGATTACCGTGACATCCATAGCGGCGATGTTAGGAGGGCTGGCGGCAAGTATTTTGCTGCCGATTCTGCTCGTTGCAGCGGGCATCGTTATTTGGGCAGTAAGGAGAAAAAGATGATTATGCAAAACATCAGCAAAGCTGAGGCAAAATCAGTGCAGAAATGGGGAAAAAGAAGATGAAGAAGCAGAAAATTCAATTTTTGTCCTTGCTGGCGGCAGCGGTGCTTTTGTGCGCCGCCTATGCCGGTATCCGGTTGTATAACGAAAACAGCGAGAAAAAAGAAGCGGAAAGCAAAGAAGCGCAGACCATTACGGTAACGGATATGGAAGTTTCAGATATCAGCGGATTTTCTTACATTGCAGATGGGAAAACGCTTAGTTTTACAAAAAAGGAAGACGGCTGGCAGTATGACGGAGATCTGGCATTAGAGATAGATTCGGATGCCGTTGAAACGATGCTTAGCAAAGCGGTAAACGTAACCGCAGAGGAAAGTGTTGAGGAATATGATAACCTGTCAGATTTTGGATTAGAAAATCCGGTCAATACGATCACCCTTAAGACCGCAGACGGTGAGACGGTTTTATATGTGGGAAATCAAAACGCGATAACAAACCAGCACTATCTGAAACAGGAAGGAGATAACCGGATTTATCTAGTGGGTTCTGCAGTGGCAACTGGATTTAACAGCACGGTGGAAGACCTGATAAAAGTGGAAGAAGAGACAGAAACCGAGAATGTTACAGAGATATCCACCGAGGAGATGTAAGTTAATCTTCCTCATCCTCTGTATGACCCTTAAATAAGCGGTAGATAAAGGAATATGCCCACAAAAGCACAGGGAAAATTACCGTGGCGTAAATGGAAGCCATCAGCAGATCCATAAAATTTTCCTTTGTTGAAAGGGCGCAAAAGAGCGTAGAAAGATAAAGTCCCACCAAAACGATGACCCCCGCAAGGGCAAGAAACCGTTTTATTTTTGAATATAAGGAAAGTCCGCGAAGTGTGTTTTTCGTTGTTTTTTTCATAAGAAGTCCTTTCCGGCAGGGGTTCAAAGCCGATTTTCTTAGTGAGGATAAAAGAGCCGATCCTCTCTGGCTAAGAATAGCATGGATGAATTGGGAAGTCAATGCCGCGGCCATTTATGCGGGCACGGCGCGCCCTATCCTATCGGCTGCGAACAGAGGATAGAAAAATAGTAACAGTTCAGCCCACGCCATTCGCAATCCCACACTACGGGCTTCAAAATTGCTCATGAACGGGCGTTCTGCTCCTAAGCAGTCTGGTATGCTCATTCATGCAAGCATGATTCGCCTGCGAGACTGCTTATGGCTGAACTGTTACTAATTTTCGTGATGCCGAAAAAAATATTTTGAAAAAAGGGAAAAAATTTGGTATAATGATTCAACGCAGCTATTTGCGACTATAATACACATGGGAGTCGAGGAAAGTAACTATGGCATTATTAGAACAGTGGCAGAAAATCGCCTATAATGAAAAGACAAACAAAGCGGAATTACAGAAATTCTGGCAGAGGTATTTTCTTTTAGAGAAAGGCGTCTATGAAAAGCTTTTGGAGCATCCGGATGAAAAAGTGGAGGGAACCGTCAAAGAGCTGGCGGAGAAATATAACTTATCCGTCATGGAGATGACCGGATTCTTAGATGGCATCAACGACAGCCTTGTGGAGGCTAACCCGATTGAAACCATGGAGGAGGACACCAAAGTCAGCTTGGCCTTTGACAAAGAGAAATTATATAAAAACATGGTAGATGCCAAGGCGGACTGGCTGTACGAGCTTCCTCAGTGGGAGGCAATCTTTGATAAAGAGACCCGGAGAAAACTGTATTTAGAGCAGAAAAAATCCGGCACTGTCGTTGTGGGCAAGAAAGTGGGACGCAACGATCCCTGCCCATGCGGAAGCGGCAAGAAATACAAACATTGCTGCGGCAGATAATCGGAAGTCGATAGCAAAAAAGACTTTACAGACAGCGGGAATGGTATTACAATTAAATTTACCATAATAAAAATCGTTGACGAGAAGAGTAGACCGTGAAATAACCCAGAGAGGGATGCCTTGATTGCGCTGTGAGCATCCTGTTAGGAAGCGGTGGAAAACCCCCTCAGAGAGACCCCAATCCGGTCCGGTGATTCCGTTATCATCAAAGAGAGGTTTTTATTCTGCGGATGAAAGGCAGGATAAAAATAAATTTGGGTGGAACCACGGTAAGATGTTATCGTCCCTGGCAGAATAGCGATATCCTGTCAGGGATTTTTTTGTAACAGTTCAGCCATAAGCAGTCTCGTAGGCGAATCATGCTTGCATGAATGAGCATACGAGACTGCTTATGA
>CANQUZ010000210.1 GCA_947627165.1 uncultured Roseburia sp. | reverse complement strand
ATACGAGACTGCTTATGAGCAGAACGCCCGTTTATGAGCAATTTTGAAGCCCGTAGTGCGGGATTGCGAATGGCGTGGGCTGAACTGTTACAATTTGAGATACTGTAACGTTAGAAAACAGTTGCAAATCCAGAAGGGATATGCTACTTTGAAAGAGAGAAAGCGGAAATATGCAAAAAGGCGAGCATACGATATGCGTATCCTTGCTTTTTTGCCGGAGCAATAGAAAAACAGACAGACTCTGACACCAAAATGAAAAGCATTGCGGTGAAAGGTATGGCGTGATAGAAGCAAAACAGGCGGTATGTTTGATACTGTCTTTATGGGCTGTACCTGAAGAAAACGGGGATAGCCCTTTTCTTTATGTTTTTTATATTAATCTGAAAAAGACCGCTCTTTGGCGGCAGAAAGTGAGGAAGAGATGGAAACGCGTGTGGCGCTTATTGGTATTATTGTGGAAAATGTGGATTCCACGCCTCAGCTCAATCAGCTGCTCCATGAGTACGGCAGTTACATCATTGGAAGAATGGGAATCCCTTACCGGGAACGAAAGGTAAACATTATCAGCGTAGCGATTGATGCGCCCCAGGACGTCATCAATGCCCTTTCGGGCAAAATCGGTCGGCTGGATGGAATCACGGCAAAGACGGCGTATTCTAACATTGGATAGGCATACATGGGAATCAACATAGAAAAAAGTAAGGATGGAATGTTATGCAGCATAGATATGAAATTGTAGACAGGTTGGAGCAGACCCAAAAGATAGACAAAGAAAGCCTTGCGGAATTGCTCACCACAGAGGATCAGGAGCTGAAAGAGTATCTTTCCAAAAGAGCCAGGGAAACGGCGCAGCGCATTTATGGAAATCAGGTCTATATCCGGGGACTGATTGAATTTACGAATTATTGTAAGAATGACTGCCTCTATTGCGGGATTCGGAGAAGCAACTCCCATGCGGACCGCTACCGTTTGAGCCGTGAAGATATTTTCCAATGCTGTAAGGAAGGATATGGGCTGGGCTTCCGCACCTTTGTGCTGCAAGGAGGGGAGGACCCTTATTTCACGGATGAGCGCATTTGTGAGATTGTATCCGGTATCAAGGAGCGGTATCCCGACTGTGCGGTGACGCTCTCCATCGGAGAGAAAGAGAAGGAGAGCTATCAGGCGTATTTCCGCGCGGGTGCGGACCGGTATCTTTTGCGCCATGAGACGGCAAATGAGGAACATTATCAAAAGCTGCACCCGAAAGAAATGTCTTTAAAGCGCAGGAAACAATGCCTTATGGATTTAAAAGAAATAGGCTTCCAGACAGGCTGCGGGTTCATGGTAGGATCCCCCTATCAGACCATTGACACCCTCTATGAGGATCTGCAGTTTATTTTAGAATTACAGCCTCAGATGGTGGGAATCGGCCCCTTTATTCCCCAGAAAGATACGCCATTGAAGGAGATGCAGGCGGGGACGTTAGATCAGACCTTACGGCTTTTAAGCATTATCCGGCTTCTGCATCCCACAGCACTGCTTCCCTCCACAACAGCCCTTGGGACTATCCATCCCAGAGGCAGGGAACTGGGAATTTTAGCGGGAGCCAATGTTGTAATGCCCAATTTATCCCCGGTGGCCGTGCGGGAGAAATATAAGCTTTACGACAATAAAATCTGCACCGGCGACGAGGCGGCGGAGTGTCGTTTCTGTATGCAGCGGCGCATGGAGGGCATTGGCTATCAGGTGGTGGAAGCCCGTGGGGACTATAAAAAGAAATAAAAACAGAAGGAAGGAGAATCACCATGTATCAGGTAACATCGTTAAAAGCAGAGGAGTTTATTTCCCATGAGGAAATACAGGAAACGTTAGCCTACGCCGACGCCAACAAAGACAATGAGGCGCTGCTGGATGAGATTCTTGCAAAGGCAAGGCTGGGAAAAGGCTTAAATCACAGAGAAGCGTCTGTGCTGCTGGCCTGTGAGATCCCGGAAAAAGTGGAGGAGCTCTATCAGTTAGCGGAGCGGATTAAAAAAGACTACTATGGAAACCGCATCGTATTATTTGCCCCTTTATATCTGTCAAATTACTGCGTCAACGGCTGTGTGTACTGTCCTTACCATTTGAAAAACAAGCACATTGCCAGAAAGAAACTGACTCAGGAAGAGATTCGGAAAGAAGTGACCGCCCTGCAGGACATGGGGCACAAACGCCTTGCCATTGAGGCGGGGGAGGATCCTGTGAACAATCCTATCGAATATATTTTGGAATGTATCCAGACCATTTACAGCATCAAGCATAAAAATGGCTCCATCCGCCGTGTCAATGTGAATATTGCGGCTACTACCGTGGAAAATTACCGAAAATTAAAAGAGGCCGGAATCGGCACTTACATCCTTTTCCAGGAGACATATCACAAAGAAAGCTATGAAACACTGCATCCCACCGGGCCGAAACACGATTACGCCTACCATACGGAAGCCATGGACCGGGCAATGGAGGGAGGAATCGATGACGTAGGCCTGGGGGTTCTCTTTGGCCTGGATAAATACCGTTATGAATTTGCAGGGCTTTTGATGCACGCGGAGCATTTAGAGGCGGTGCATGGCGTCGGCCCCCATACCATCAGCGTTCCACGGGTGAAACGGGCGGACGGCATCGATCCGGGAGCCTTTGACAACAGCATTGACGATGAGACGTTTGCTAAAATCTGCGCGTTGATCCGCGTCAGCGTGCCTTACACCGGAATGATCATATCCACCAGGGAGAGCCAGGAAGTGCGAGAAAAAGTACTGCCGTTAGGCGTTTCCCAGATTAGCGGTGCCTCAAAGACGAGCGTAGGGGGCTATGCAGATCCGGAGATAAAGGAGGAAATCACCAGCGAGCAGTTTGACGTCAGCGACCAGCGGACCTTAGATGAGGTGGTGAACTGGCTGATGAAACTGGGGTACATCCCTTCTTTTTGCACGGCGTGTTACCGCGAGGGCAGAACCGGCGACCGGTTTATGGAACTCTGCAAAAATATGCAGATTTTAAACTGCTGCCACCCCAACGCCTTGATGACCTTAAAAGAATATTTAGAGGATTATGCCAGTGACGAAACCAGGGAGATTGGCATGGCATTGATTGACCGGGAGTTAGAAACCATTCCAAATCCCAAGGTAAAAAAGAAGGCTTACGAGTACATTCATGATATTGGCGAGGGAAAGCGGGATTTTCGTTTTTAAAATTGCTTCCGGCAGAGTGGGAAAAAGAAGTTTGTATATACGGACAAGGGGAAATTTTAAAATCATGGGAGGACCATATGGCAGTCACATTAAATGAAACACCAAGCAGTAACCGTCTGCACATCGGTATTTTTGGAAAAACCAACAGCGGAAAATCATCTTTTATCAATGCGTTTACCAAGCAGCAGGTATCCATTGTGGCGGACGTTGCGGGAACGACTACGGATCCGGTTTATAAAGCGATGGAAATCAATCCGTTAGGGGCCTGCATCATCATTGATACGGCAGGATTTGATGATGCAAGCGATTTAGGGGAGCGGAGAGTGGAAAAGACGCGGTTAGCGGCGGAAAAGACAGAGCTGGCAGTGATTGTGGCGGCGGATGAGGAGTTAGGCGAGGAATTTTGCTGGTATCATTTTTTCAAAGAACGCAATACCCCGGTACTGTTTGTGGTAAACAAGGCGGATTCCATCGAAAACGCAGACGCGGTTGCAGAAGCGATTGAGAGAGAAACCGGCGCGAAGCCGCTGATCATCAGCGCAAAGACGGGGAAGGGGATGGATGCGGTCAAGGATGCCCTTACCAGATGCCTGCCGGAACACTATGGCAGTCAGCTGATTACCGGAGAACTTGTGGGAGAGGAAGATCTTGTGCTTCTTGTAATGCCTCAGGATATCCAGGCGCCTAAAGGCCGTCTGATTCTGCCCCAGGTGCAGACTCTGCGGGAATTGCTGGATAAAAAGTGCCTTGTCTTAAGCGTCACCACAGATAAAATGGTGCAGGCGCTGCA
>CANQUZ010000209.1 GCA_947627165.1 uncultured Roseburia sp. | reverse complement strand
GAAGACAGCTATAGACGTAGAAGTTAAGGTGCTGTATCAGGAGGACGAGGGTAACATTATCGGGGAGTATATCATTTTCTGCAAGGTGTATCACGAGCAGAGGAAGAGACATGGGCAGACGAAAGAAACGATATTGGAAACAATCCGTATCTGCAAAGACCGGAATGTGTTAAAGGAATATCTGGAGAAAAGGGAACAGGAGGTCGTGGACATTATGATGACATTGTTTGATGATGATGAGATTTTGGAAACATATATGGAAGCATATACAAAAGATATTAAAAACAGTGAGGCGAGGGAAACCGCTAAAAGGATGATAAAAGACGGTGAGCTTTCTCTTGACAAAATTGCGCAGTATGTGCCGTCTTTATCCATGGATGAATTGCGAGAGTTGGAAGCGGAGATGATGCACATGACATAGTGCATCAAGAATACAATAGAGTAACAGCGTCAGGGCGTGTAGATGAATTTCTATGCGTCCTGTTTTTATGAAAGAGGAAGTCGCTTCTCCCATCGCCTAGCGTGGGGAGAAGCTGTTTTCATGAGTAAAAAATCCAATTACACAGAAGCTAAGAACGCATCAGGCAGGATAGCAGCCGTTCATTATCTTCCGGCTTCATAAAGCAGAAACGGATATATTTATTGTCCAGAAACGGGAACGTAGAGCAGTCCCGAATCATCATTTTTTCTCGGATGGCGCGGTCGAATAAATCCTGGGAGGTGAGATCGTCCCGCAGGATGCGCGCCAGCATAAAGTTGCCGTCGGGCTTGTACACCTTAAAATCGGGATGCTTCTGCAGCTGTTGGAAGAGTTTGGCCCGTTCGGAGGAAATCAGGGCTTTTGTGCGCCGGATATATTCCATGTCCTCAAACATAGCCTCTCCGGCTGCAACCGCCAGGGAATTGATGGTCCAGGGGTTTTTGCGGGTATTGATGGATTTGATTAAATCGCGGTTTCCGGTGATGGCGTAGCCGAGGCGCAGCCCGGGCGCGGCAAAAAATTTGGAGGTTCCCCGAAGAATGATGACGTTGTTATAGTAATTGGTCAGAGGGACGGCTGACAGCTCCTCCATGTCGTCTGCAAACTCCACGTAAGTCTCGTCCACCATCACATAGATATCGTGCTGCTTACAGGCGTCTAAGATGTGGCGCATATCCTTTTTGCGGATGCTTGTGGAGGTGGGGTTATTGGGGTTGCAGATCACCAGCAGGTCGATGCTTTCATTGAGGTGTGGGAGGAAGTCTTCCAGATTCAGTTGGAAATTGTTGCTTTCCTTTAAAGGGTAGTACAGGGTAGCGCCGCCCCCTAAGGAAATTTCCCGCTCATATTCCGAGTAGGTGGGCCCGATGACGAGCGCTTTTTTGGGATGCTCAATCTGGATAAACAAAGAGATTAACTCGGTAGAGCCATTGCCTACGATGACGTTTTCGTATTCCGTTTGGCAGTAGGCGGCGATGCATTTCCGCAGGGAGGTATACTCCCGGTCGGGATAGGTGGTGATGACGTCAATTTTTTCCGCTAAGGCGTCCTTAAGCAGCGGCGAGATGCCCAGGGGATTCACATTGGCAGAAAAGCTGATGATTTCTTCCTTTTTAATGCCGTAAATTTCTTCTATCTTTTCTAAATCACTTCCGTGAAAATGGTCTTTGTGTTTTATCATTGCGCGCTCCTTTATTTTAGTTTATAATTTATTATAGTCGTTGCATAAAAAAAAGCAACAATAAAGTAACAGTTCAGTCCACGCCATTCGCAATCCTGCACTACGGGCTTCAAAATTGCTCATGAACGGGCGTTCTGCTCATAAGCAGTCTCGTATGCTCATTCATGCAAGCATGATTCGCCTACGAGACTGCTTATGGCTGAATTGTTACACAATAAACATGAAAAAGCAGGTGTCAATTTGCGCAGACGGATACAAAGGCTGGCCAGGGGAAAATTTGAATATCGCAGACCGTCATTGGCGATTTCTACTGATAAGGTGGAGATAGAGGCGTTGGAGGGAAAAGACTTCAACGGCGATTTTGTCATTACCAGTGAGAACCATGTGCCGATGCGGGGGGTGGTTTATTCCTCCAATCCCAGAATGGAATGCCTGACTCCCCAGTTTGAGGGCGAGGAGGTCAGGATACGGTATCAATTTCATAGCGGCGGACTGGCAGAAGGGGACGTCCAAAAAGGCGAGTTTTGCATTGTCGTAGATCAGGGTGAGTACAACCTTTCTTTTGTGGTGTCTATCTCAAAGCTTTACGCCGATTCCTCTATCGGAAAAATCAAAACATTAGACGATTTCGCCGCCCTTGCGAGGGAGAGTTTTGACGAGGCGTACCGTTTGTTTTATTCCCAGAATTTTAAAAATATCCTAACCCCGGAGGAAACGCAGGAACAGCTTCTGTACGAGGCGTTAAGCAGGGGCGTCCCCTCAGGGCAAAAGGTGGAGGAGTTTTTGGTGAGCTGCCATAAAAAGCCGCGGGCGAAGGTGGCGTTATCCGCTGCGGAAGCGAAGTTTTACGGCGTGACAGCCTCAAGGAAAGAGACGTTGGAATTAAGGAAAAGCTGCTGGGGCTACCTTGATATCCGCGTTTCTTCTGATGCAGATTTTATCAAAATCGAGAAAAGCACCCTGAGTGGGGAAGACTTTCTTGGGAGCGTTTGTACGTTTGAGTACTATCTGGAAGAGGAGAAGCTGCATGGGGGGAACAATTACGGCAGGCTGACGTTTGAGGCGCCGGGGGAGACTCTTGTGTTTTCGGTCTGCGCTTCAAGGCGGAACAAGAGGCAGGAAACAGCCCCGACGGAGCACCGGGATATCAAGGCACTCCGTGCAGGGCTGCTGAAAGGGTATGTGGACTATCGTCTCAGGCGGACGGTTACCGGCGTCTGGGCAAAAGAGACAGCGGAAATGTCAGACCAGCTTTCCGCCCTGCTGCCGGAGGAGGGGCTGTACCCGCTGATGAAAGCCCACGCACTGATCGTAAACCGCCAGCGGCAGGAGGCGGACTGGCAGATGGAGGATTTTAAGCGCGCATGGATGGATAAAAATTCACCGGAATGGGGCTATTATTTATATCTTTGCACGCTAGTGGAAAAAGAACCTTCCTATGTGGACCGCCTTACAGAAGAGATAGAGCGGATTTTCCGCAGGAATCCGCAGAACTCCCTGTTGTTTTGGATTTTGCTTTCGGTGAAAGAAGAATACTGCTGTTTCCCCAAGAAACGGTTAAAAGCCATTGAGATGTGGACGGAGACAGAGCCAAGCCCTTATTTTTATCTGGAGGCTTACCATCTGATTTGGCAGGATCCCTGCCTCTTGACGAAACTGGGGGATTTTGAGATCCGTATGCTGTATTGGGCCGCAAGGCAGAAGGCGATTACCAAAGAGATGGCGTCTCAGATTGTAGAGCTGCTCCCCGCCCGGAAGGAATTTTCCCGGTTTTTGTATCAGATTTTAGAGCAGTGTTATGAAGTGTATCCCAAGGAGGAAACCTTATCGGCTATCTGTGGCTACCTCATTAAAAGCCAGTGTTTCCGCCCGGAATACCACAGATGGTATGAGCTTGGCATTGCCGGGGAACTCCGCATGATTGGCCTGTATGAAGCTTACTTAGCATCTCTGGACGGGAGAGTGGTGGGGGACGTGCCCAAGATGCTCCAAATGTATTTTCAGTATGACAACCATCTTCCCTATCAGCAGAAAGCGGCGCTTTTCGTCAATATCATTGCGGCAAAGGAACGGCAGCCGGAAGTTTACCGGAAATACCGCCCTGGGATAGAACAATTCGCCTTAGAGCAGATAAGTGAGGGGCGCATCAACGACAATCTTGCCGTTATCTATGAGGAAGCGCTAAAGGGGGGCATATTGGAGGAAAAACTGCCCAGGCAGCTGCCGGGAGTGCTGTTTGCCCACAAATGGACCTGTTTCATGGACAAAGCGGCGAAGCTTTATGTGTACCAGAAACAACTGAAGAATCCCCAGGTAGTGGCAATCACAGGGAAAACGGCATATTTTCCGGCGTACACGAAGGACTATTGCCTGGC
>CANQUZ010000208.1 GCA_947627165.1 uncultured Roseburia sp. | reverse complement strand
TTAGACCCCATAAAAAGAATCTAACCATTTCAATCTGTTAGCTGTTAACTTAATGACATTGTGGGCTGAACTGTTACGAAATCTGGAAGGACGCATGGTTCGCCTATTGAAAATAAAATGCTGGTCGAGTATAATAGTACAAAAGAACGGATGGTTACATCAGGCGGGGACTAAATGGGGTATCCTAAGCGGAGGCGGTATGGATTTATGAAAAAAAAGAAGTTTTTTAAGAGGGAATTTCCTGTCATTTTGATAGCTTCAATCATTGTTATAGTAGTTTCTGCTGTTTATATCCATGAGCTGAATGTGGTCGTCAAAGAGAATAATTACGCTACGATGAGGGAGCTGGCAAGGCACGATAAAATGATTATCGAGAGCAATATCGAGCATATGTGGGAACAGCTGGAATATATCAAAAACATCATCGTAGGGTACCATGGGCAGACGCTGGAGCGGGCGCAGAGCATTTTAAACTTTGAATCCATGAATGGAAAGTTTGAGAACCTGTATCTGGTGGCGGAGGATGGGAAGCTCTATTCAGAAAGCTTTGTCGTGTATGATCCGGAGAAAGAGGGCGCGAACGGGCGCATTGATTTGCTCCCATTATTCGAGGGAGAAGAGGAAAAGATTGTAACCGGATATAACGACCCTTTGGGCTTTGACGCCATGAAAGGGGAAAAGCTTCTCTATGGGATCCGGATGGAGGATTTCACGATAGAAGGGATTAAGATGGTGGCGCTTGCCGGCCTTGTCCGGATTACCAATATCCAGGAAAACATGATTGTGGAAAGCTATACGGCAGACGGCACAGCCAGGGGATTTTCTTCCGTCATTGATTCCAACGGCACTTATATCGTAAACCTGGACAGGACGATTTATACGAACTGGGAAAGCAGTATGTATCAAAGGTTTTCCCACTATCAGGAACTAAGCAGGCCTGTTGAGGAAATCGCCGATAAGATTTCTAAGGATGAGAGATTTCACTTAGAGTGCATAGATGAAAAAGGGGTGAGGCGGCAGATTTATTTTACGCCCTTTGAAAATGGGGTGAACTGGTATTTCATGCTTTCCGTGGAAGATGAAGTGTTTGACGAACAGAGCAGGACATTTCTTCTTATGAGTATTTTCATGCTGGCGTTTGTGATGAGCGTGATTCTCTTAATGGTTTTGATTCTGGTGCGTTCCAGGAACGAGGTATTGGAGGCGAATGCGGAGGCAAGGGCGAGAAGTGAATTTTTGTCCACCATGAGCCATGAAATCCGGACGCCATTAAACGGCGTAATAGGGCTGCTCCATCTGCTGGATCGGGATATTGATAAGGGCGAGGCGCGGGAGATTATGAAAGGGCGGCTTGCGAAAGCGCACGATACGGCGACTTACCTGCTGGCGCTCGTCAGCGATATTCTGGATATGTCAAAACTGCAGAGCGGAAAGGTGGAATTGTTAAACCGCAGCATCTCCGTGGAACAAATCGTTGACGCAGTGTGGTCCATGCAGCATGACAACATTCAGAACCGCGGGATTTCTTTTGTGATAGAGGAGGATATTTCCATTCCCTGGATCATCGGGGACGAAGTGAGAATCAAGCAGATTCTGCTGAACATTATTGGAAATTCTGCTAAATTTACGCCTGCCGGCGGCACGATATCCATGAAAGTATTTCAGCAGAAAGAGGACGACACGCACGTTGCCACGACCTTCATCTGTTCGGATACGGGCTGCGGCATGAGCCCGGAGTTTCTGGAGCATATCTGGGAGAGTTTTTCCCAGGAAAGGAATAAAAATTCGGATAGCATCAAGGGTACGGGATTGGGCATGGCGATTACCAAACTCCTGGTGGATACGATGGGAGCGGAAATCAGCGTGGAGAGCGCCATAAACGAAGGATCTGTTTTCACCATAACCTTCCACTCTGAAATCTCAGAGGCAAGGGAGGGGATACGGAGAGTGTCCAGAAAGATCCGCGAAGAGGAAGTCCGGGGCAAGATACATAAAATTCTCGTGGCGGAGGATAATGACTTGAACGCGGAGATTATGAATGAGATTCTGCAGGAGGCAGGTTTCCTTGTCACCCTTGCGGAAAACGGCCAGGAAGCGGTAGATAAATTTAATGCGTCTGAAATCGGTGAATTTGATCTCATCCTGATGGATATGCAGATGCCGGTCATGGATGGATGTAAAGCGGCTTCGGAGATCCGCAGCTTAGCCAGAGAGGACGCCAAGTCAGTTTATATTTTTGCGTGCACTGCAAATACCTTTCAGGAAGATCGGGAACGTGCGATGCAAAGCGGCATGAATGACTTTTTGATAAAACCAATCGATGCCGATGCGCTGATTCAAAAATTAGAAGAGGTCATTTCAGAAAGAGACGAATAAACCAAGATAAGGAAGAAGACTAAAAAAAAGAAAAACTTAAGACGGGTGTTGGCGGCAGTTTTGAGCGTGGGGATGCTGTTTTCCTGCGGATGCAGTATGCCGACAAAGAAAAAAGATGTGACGTTGATTATTAAAACGCCTGTATTGGATATTTATTCCATGACAAGGCCGGATATTAACAGCTCGGAGGATTTTATGCGGGAGGCGGGGGAAGCGTTTGCAGCCTCCTATGAGAAGGCGAATGTTTCCATTCAGTTAGAAGTTTACCAATATAGGGATATCAAAAAGGCGGTTACAGACACCTTCGATACGGCTGATTCGCCGGATGTGCTGTATGAAGATTATCATAATATGTCTTCGTTTATCCATACCGGGAAAGTGATTCCGTTAGACGATATCATCACGGAAGAATTTCGCAATGATGTGAATGATGTGATGTGGGGCATGAGCAAGGTTCAGGGTAAGACGTATATGATTCCCCATTTGAGCAGGCAGAATATTTTGGTCTACAATCGGGAGCTGTTTCGGGAAGCGGGACTGGACGAGTACGCGGATGCGGAACAGAAGCTTCAGAACTGGAGCATGGACGAATGGGAGAAAATCTTAGATACGCTGGCGCAGAATCTGCCGGAGAACACATACCCGATGATGATGTATGGAGGCGATTACCAGGGCGATATGCACATCATGTCTTTTATCCGGGCATTCGGCTGCCCCATCTTCCAGGAGGACGGAACCTTCCGGATTGAATCAGAAGAGGGCATCAAGGGGCTTCAGTGGATTCAGGACGGCGTGGAAAGAGGGTGGTATCCGCCGCATCCCGAGAATCTTACGATAGGGGATAATTTGGAATTGTTTTTTGCAAATCAGCTTGGGCTTATGATGTTCAACAATACGACAATCTTGATGATGGATTCTCTGGACAACTATGGTTTTGTGAATTTTCCGGGCAATGTGGCGACTTCCTTTGTGACAGGATTTGAAGTGATCGATAACGGGGACGACTTAAAGATGCAGGTGGCAAAGGACTTTGTAAGTTATATCTGCGGGTCAGAGGAATGGATGGAGATATCGGCAGGAAATCTCCCGGTAAGCAAAAAAGTGACCGAAAAATATGCGGACCAGATACCGATGCTGGAAGACTTTGCAAACAATATCCCCAATGTGGTGAACTTTACGAACAATTCTCCCAACTGGCAGGGAAAGGAAAATTCGGTTCGGAGCGTCTTTTACCCGCATATCCATGATTTGCTCGGAGGAACTGTCACTCCGGAGGAGTGTGCGAAAGCGATTGACAAAGACTGCAATGCGGCGATTGCAATAGAGACGTCCCTGCATGAGTAATGCGGGCAGATTCATAAGTTTAAAAGAGACAAATAAGGCGGTGGAGTTTTCCTGCGGAAACTCCACCGCCTTATCTTAAGCTGCCATCCATTCTCTGATGTCCGCAATGTTCGACAGAATCGGAACCAAAAGGACGCTTAAGAGGATGCCGACAACTCCCTGCACAATGTTAAAGGGGACGCCGGTGAGGGACGAAGCAATGCCTGCTGCAAGGGAGGCGCTGTTAAGGGCGCCGGAACCGAAAGCGGCAAGCCCCACTTCATACAGAAAGTAGCCGATGACCATAACTGCTTCCCCAATCACCCCGCCAATGACGATGGCGGCATAGC
>CANQUZ010000207.1 GCA_947627165.1 uncultured Roseburia sp. | reverse complement strand
CGGAGCTTTAAGTCCGGCTCCGGAACAGCAATCACTAATTCCTGCCCCTCTCGGATAATCTCATCCGCACTCTCCATCCCGTTAAGCGCCATAATGGATGCAACCGTAGTGTTATTGTCTATGGCAATGACCGAAAGGCAGTCGCCGCTTTCCACTACATATATTTTATTCGATTCTTTTTCTTTGGTTACTTCCTCTACTTCCTCTTCCACCTGGGAAATTTCATCCGCCGGCACATAGTTTTGATAGACTTCCACCTGTTCCACAAATTCCATGTTCAAAACGCCGCTTTGATAAGAATCCTCTGCGGGAGAAACGTCTTCTTCATCACCGGTGGCCGGCTGTACGCCCTGCAGCGAGAACGCCGCCACAACTGCGCTTCCGGTTCTCATCCCGTCCGCAGGCACCGCCACGGCTGCGGTTTCCGTCCCCGTCCTATCTGAAGGCTGCACCTCTGCCTCCCCCTGGGCTTCACACGCTTTCAACTGCGCCTGCAAAATCCCGCTGATGTGGGAAGCCTCCGCCTGAATGTCGGCGGCATAGCGTTCGCTGCCCTCTACGCGGTCTTTTACCTCATTTAAAAAGGCTCTCACTTCCTCTAAAGATTTAAAGTTCCCACGGTACTCGTTAATCGCCACCGTAAAAACCGGCTCGCCTGCAGAGACTGTTTTCTCCGCCAGCAGTTCTTTCAGCGCGGCTTTCAGCTCCTCTTCCTCCATCAGCTCCACAAAGGGCTTTTTCCTAGTATCTGCATTCCAGGTGTAATCCATGCACAATTTTTCATCTGTTTCCAACGCCAGTTCCCTGCGGGCGGCACAGAAAACGTCTTTGACATCCACCTCCGCCAGAACATTGCCAACGGTCTGGCCGTCTAACGTTACCCGCTGATAGGCCTGGCCAACGCTGATTTCCCTTGAAACGGAAAAAAACAACAGCAAGAACAACAGGATACCCGCTGCTGCGGCTCCCGCAGCCGCCTTTTTTGAAAATGCTCGTCTCTTCATTAAAATTGATTCCTTTGTCTTTCATAAGCGAAGCAAGGCACCCGAAATCGTTCAAGCGCCTTGCCATTTTTCCTGTCATTCAGTTGCCATTTCCGTATCCAGCACGTTCTCTGTGCCCGCTGTAGGTTCCATAGCGGCAGGAGTCAGGGTAAATAAATTATCAAAGGTGACTGTCTTCCATACTTTTTCTTTTAATTCCCAATTCTCTTCCCCTTTGTAACCGTCCAGCACCTCATTGTACTTTGCCTCCTGGCGTTCCGCTATGATGCTTTCCCTGGTTTCCTCTGTGGCTTCCGGATCCAATTCTGCATCTAACCGTACCACATAATAGGAATCCTCCGTATCAATCAAATCGGATATTCCGCCTTCCTTTAATTTCTGCAAAGCCTCCAGAACTTCCGTATCAATCGTGGTGTCATCCGCGGTAAAAGTACCGGTCCTTAACGTATATTCATAGGATTCTGCCGCTGCTTCCAGCCCTTCCGTCTTTGCGGCCTCTGCAAAAGCCTTTGCCTCTGCCTCAATGTCCGTTTCCTCTCCTGCCTCCGTAGCCTCTGTCGACTCAGCAGTCTCTGTCTCTGTACTTTCCTTATTTATTAGGACATAGCTGTAAGAGCTTGTCTTTGCCTCTTCATCGCTGACATTGGTGTCCGCTTCCGCAACGATGGCGTCATACATTTTTTCCCGTATCGTCACCAGAGTCAGGTATTCCTCTACAATCTCCTCCGTTGCTCCAAGGGCTTCTATGGCATCCTTGCCGTTTGCGTCCATAAACTCCCCGGTGGCTTTTTCAATGGCGGTTTTCTCCTCCTCGCTTAATTGAATCCCATAGTCCTCCATGTGAAGCTTTAAGGTATACATATCCTGCACGGCAGTGATGGCGTCCTCTTTGAAGCTGTCCTGCATGGTGGTGCCGCTTCCGAACATATCGGTCGCCCATACGTTTTCCCCCCAAAGCTGACGGTACAGGTCGTCGGAATTTGCCTGCTGGAATCTCGCCGTAAAATTAGCAATTCCCAAGGTAATCGGCTCCCCGTTTAAGGTTGCCACTGTCTTTGCCTTATTTATGCCGCCGCAGCCTGCCAAAAGCGTTGCAGCCATTACGGCGCTTAATAGAAATGCGGTTATTCTCTTTAATTTCATAGGTTCCTCCTGTCGCCCCGCAAGCCCAAATCCCCCGGGACAATTACTTGTTCCATTATAGTGCTTTTTGCTTTCCGCCGCAAGATTTTTTTATGTTTTCTGCAAAACCAGCGTTTCCCCAGCCGCCTTCAAAAAGGATTCTAAGATCTCCAGCGCATCCGTGTTCTTATCTCTGGAGTTTTTCTTTAAAACATAGGTGAAATACGGCGCTTTCGCATCTGCGGTAAAGGTCAGGTTACTGCCGTAGGAAGCCACAAATTCCGGTATTTTCGCCACCTCTATGTCCGCCTTTTCAAACAGCGTGAATTTGATCCGTTCCCCTTTTTGGGACACCTCGGTAAAATAAGCTCTGTGAGCCATTGATTTTACTTTTGCGATGTAGAGCAGATTCTCCACAGGTTTCGGCAAATCCCCAAAGCGGTCGATGAGTTCCTCCACGATTTCTTCCGCCTCCTCCTGATTTTCAATCCCCGCAATCCGTTTGTAGATATCCAGTTTCTGAAATTCATTGGGAATATATCCCATGGGAATGTAGGCGTCAATGTCGATGTCAATCGAAGTGTCAAAGTTCGCCTCCACCGGAATCCCTTTTGCCTCTTTGACGGCTTCATTTAACATCTTGCAGTACAAGTCATACCCGACCGCCGCCATATGCCCGTGCTGTTCTTCCCCTAAGAGGTTTCCCGCCCCGCGGATTTCCAGATCCCGCATGGCAACTTTAAACCCGCTGCCAAGATCCGTATATTCCTTAATTGCGGCAAGCCTCTTTTCTGCGATTTCCTTTAACATCTTGTCCCGCCTGTACATTAAGAAGGCATAGGAAGTACGGTTAGAACGCCCCACGCGCCCCCGCAGCTGATATAACTGTGAAAGACCCATATTGTCTGCATCATGGATAATCATCGTGTTGACGTTGGAAATGTCAAGCCCCGTCTCAATAATGGTGGTGGATACTAACACATCAATTTCTCCATTGATAAAACGGTACATGATATTTTCCAGCTCCGTCTCCCTCATCTGTCCATGGGCATAGGAAACAGTGGCCTCCGGCACCAGTTCTGCAATCTTAGACGCCACGTCGGCAATTTCTTTTACCCGGTTATAAACATAATAGGCCTGGCCTCCCCTGGAAAGCTCTCTCGTAATCGCCTCCCGCACTAATTCCTCATTAAATTCCATGACGTAAGTCTGGATGGGGATACGGTCCATGGGCGGCTCCTCTAACACGCTCATATCCCGAATCCCGATGAGGCTCATATGCAGCGTTCTCGGAATCGGCGTCGCCGTCAGGGTCAAAACGTCAATATCGTTTTTAAGCTGCTTTATTTTTTCTTTGTGGGAAACGCCAAAACGCTGCTCCTCATCTATGATTAGAAGCCCTAAGTCCTTGTATGCCACGTCCTTGGACAGCAACCGGTGTGTTCCGATTACAATATCCACGCTGCCCTTTTTTAACCCCTCTATGGTCTTTTTCTGTTCGCCCGGGCTGCGGAAACGGCAGAGCAAATCCACATTCACCGGAAAATCCTTCATACGCTGGGAAAAGTTATTGTAGTGCTGCTGAGCCAATATGGTGGTGGGCACTAAAAACGCTACCTGCTTGCCATCCTGTACCGCTTTAAACGCCGCCCGTATCGCAATCTCCGTTTTGCCGTAGCCCACATCCCCGCAAATGAGGCGGTCCATGATTTTGCTGCTCTCCATGTCCTTTTTGGTGGCTTCAATGGCAAGCTCCTGATCCTCTGTCTCCTCGAAGGGGAACATCTCCTCAAACTCTCTCTGCCATACGGTATCCGGCCCATAGACAAACCCTGCTTTGCTCTGGCGCGCGGCGTACAGACGCACTAAGTCCTGGGCGATTTCTTTCACCGCGCCCCGAACCTTCGTCTTGGTTTTATTCCATTCCTG
>CANQUZ010000206.1 GCA_947627165.1 uncultured Roseburia sp. | reverse complement strand
GCGATGAGCGTCTTCCCGCTCTTTTATCTGGCCCTGACGCTTGCCATGACCGCCGCAACGGTCTTGACTGTACAGCAGCTTAGTGAAGCCAGGCACTATCACTTTCAATTTGAATTGCTCCGCAAGCTGGGCATGGATCAACGGGAAATGAGGCGGGTGCTGTTTAGGCAGCTTGCGATCTACTATCTTATGCCGGTAATTCCCGCTGTGTTGATCGCAATTCCTTTTATTTTGGATTTGTGCAGCGAAACAGAACGGGGAACATTGGTGGGCATGAACAGTCCGGCTGTGATTTTGGCGGTTTCGCTGGGGTTATTTTTCCTGGTGTATTTGGTTTATACCGTCGTTGCCTATGTCAGCATGAAGAAAAATGTGCTGCCAGAATAACTCTATATCGGGAAAGGGCAGGCTTTGGTAAGCAATGCACTGTACCTTTTAACCCGCCTCCGGTGACTATCCTGTCTTGCCGGACAATGATAATCTGCATTACGATTGACAGAGTAAGACAAATAAAAATAAATGGAACAATTTCGCCGCATTATAAAAATCCCCTCTGATTCTTCAAAAAGATCAGAAGGGATTTTCTGCACCCAAAACCACCAGCCGACAGTTAATAAGTTCGATTCGTTCCTCATCACTATCAAGCGAACCGCTTCGGGAGTTTTACTGTTGATACTATTTCTGTTCTGCCATGGATTCGATAATGGCATCTGCCAACGCTTCCATTTCATTTGCTTTCTCCGCTTTCAGAGAAGATGCAAGAGACAGCCGCTGGCTTAATACGGTCATGTTTTTCAATTCCTCATTCAGGAATTTTTCCATCAAGTCGCCGGACTTGCACGCCCAAGAACCATTCTCAATAATCGCAAAGGTTCTGTTCTGCAGATTCAGAGCTTTCATATCCATCAGATAATTATGCATTACCGGATAAATGCCGAGATTATAGGTCACGCTTGCCAATACCACATGGCTCAGCCGGAAAGTCTCGGAAATCAGGTAAGACACATGAGTATTGGAAACATCATACATCACCACATTCGTCATGCCTTTTTCACAGAGTTTTGCCGCCAGCGCGCCAGCCGCAGCCTCTGTATTTCCATACATAGATGCGTAAGCAATCATTACGCCTTTTTCCTCCGGCTCATAAGTGCTCCAGTGCTGATACTTATCAATCAGATAGCCGAAATCAGAACGCCATACCGGACCGTGCAGCGGGCAGATATAACGAATCTGGTCTACGATGGTGGAAGCTTTTTTCAGCAGGAGCTGCACATGAGGACCGTATTTTCCAACGATATTGGTATAGTAGCGTCTTGCATGGTCAATCCAGTCTCTGTCAAAGTTCACTTCATCGTTAAAGAGTTTTCCGTCCAGGGAACCGAAAGAACCAAACGCATCCGCCGCAAAGAGAACGCCGTTTGTCAGGTCGAAAGTTACCATTGCCTCCGGCCAGTGTACCATAGGAGCTGCCACAAAGGTCACTTTATGTTTTCCAAAACTATAGGTATCGCCCTCTTTTACCTCAATCAGTTCATGGCTGTCAATATGGAAATCAAACTGACGCATCAGCATAAATGCCTTTGGCGTGCTGATGATTTTTACGTCTGGGTACCGAAGCAATACTTCCTCAATGGAAGCGCCATGGTCCGGCTCCAAATGGTTGATGACCATATAGTCCAGCGGACGACCGTCTAAAACGTACTCCAGATTCTGCAGGAACTGGCGGCATGCCGACCAGTCAATCGTATCGAAAAGCACTGTATGTTCATCGGTAAGCACATAGGCATTATAGGAAACTCCCTCCGGGATTGGATGGATATTTTCAAACAAACTCAGGCGTCGGTCATTTGCGCCGATCCAATATAAATCTTCCGTTACATTTCTGACACAATACATGAATTCTCCTCCTTTTTACCCCTCTATAAATTGATCTTTGCCTTCGCCGCATTCCGGACATACCCATTCTTCCGGAAGCTTCTCAAATAAGGTGCCCGGCATGATTTCGCCTTCTTCGTCTCCACGCGCCGGATTATACTCATATCCGCATCCGCTGCAGACATAGCTCTTTCCAATCGGCTCCTGCTTCGGCGGCGTCGGACGTTTCATTTTTACCATAGGCACAGGCGCCGGCTCCTTCGGCTTGCCGTTATCCAGCGCTTTTGTCAGTAACGGCAGGATTTCATTGACATCCCCCACAATCCCGTAATCACAGTTTTTAAAGATTGGCGCATTGCCGTTCTTATTAATGGCTACGATCGTGGATGCGTCTTTGATGCCTTTTAGATGCTGCGATGCTCCGGAAATACCGCAGGCAATATAAAGGTTCCCCATAAACTTCTGTCCTGACATTCCAACGTAACGGTTAATCGGAACATATTTTAAGGTTTCTGCTACCGGACGGGAAGAACCGATGGCTGCTCCGGCCGCAGCTGCCAGATCTTCAATCAATTTCATATTCTCTTTGGAACCGATACCTTTTCCGGCACTGACAACTCTCTCTGCCTGCGTAATCGGCGTATCAATATCAATGCCTACGGAGAAGTCATATCCGTCTTTTTCCAGATTTTCTACTAAGGAAGCAACTCTCTCCTCCGCTGATCCGCTCTTGAAAATCATTTTCTTGCGGACGCCTGTAATCGCCGGCTTTTTCGCAACGCTCTTGCTGCCGCCGCCCGAAGAGGCCGCTTTTGGTAATTTTCCAATCAGATTTGCAGCGATAACTACACGCTGGATTTCATTGGTTCCTTCATAAATCGTTGTGATTTTAGCATCACGGTAAGCGCGCTCTACATCCATACCCTTTAAGAAACCGCTTCCGCCAAATATCTGCAGAGCGTCATTGGTAACCTCTAAGGCTATATCAGACGCGTACATCTTTGCCATCGCCGCTTCCATAGCGTAAGGATCATGAACTTCTTTCAGCTCTGCCGCACTGTAAACGAGGAATCTTGCGCAGCGCAGTTTCGTCGCCATATCCGCCAGTTTAAAGGAAACAACCTGCTGACGGCAGATTGGCTGTCCAAACTGTTCTCTTTCTTTGGAATACTCCAACGCATTCTCAAAAGCGCCCTGGGCGATTCCAAGTGCCTGGGAAGCGATGCCGATACGCCCTCCGTCCAGAGTTGACATGGCAATCTTAAATCCCTGGCCTTCTTTTCCAAGCAAATTCTCCTTCGGCACTTTCACATCATTAAAAATCAGCTGTGCGGTAGAAGAAGAACGGATACCCATCTTGTCATAGTGATCTCCGAACTCAAATCCTTCCCAGCCTTTTTCCACAATAAAGGCGGAGATGCCTTTGGTTCCGATATCCGGCGTTGTCACCGCAAAAACAACGTATGTATCTGCTTTTGGCGCATTTGTAATGAAAATCTTTTCGCCGTTTAAGATATAGTGATCTCCCTGCAGGACTGCCGTAGTCTCTGTTCCGCCCGCATCTGATCCTGCATTCGGTTCGGTCAATCCGAAGGCCCCGATCTTTTCACCTTTTGCCAACGGCACTAAATATTTCTGTTTCTGTTCTTCTGTGCCATACTGGAAAATCGGCCATGTTCCAAGAGATACGTGCGCAGAAAGGATTACTCCCATACCGCCGTCCACTCTGGAAAGCTCCTCCACAGCAATGGCATAACTTAAAACGTCCATGCCGGCTCCGCCGTACTCCTTCGGATAAGGAATCCCCATCAGACCCATTTTCCCCAGCTTCTTTACAGCTTCCATTGGAAATTCATTGTTCTGGTCCATCTCAAACGCGTAGGGTTTTACCTCTTCCTCGGCAAATTTCCGGATTTTCTGGCGAAATTCCTCATGAGCTTCTGTTGTTTTAAAAAGCATTACAACTCCCCCTTCTTTTTTTGATTTGTTTTTGTGGATTTTCACAATTTTTTCTCTGTCACCAGTAGCTATATTTTATCAATATTGATGTTTTTTGTCAATATTATAAGCAATTTTTAGTCATTTTGACGTAGCAGTTCAGCCATAAGCAGTCTTGTAGGCGAATCATGCTTGCATGAATGAGCATACGAGGCTGCTTATGAGCAGAACGCCCGTTCATGAGCAATCCG
>CANQUZ010000205.1 GCA_947627165.1 uncultured Roseburia sp. | reverse complement strand
TTTGCCTTCGTAAGTAATCACGCTTGCGACGTCGTACTTTGCAAGTTTTTCTCTTCCTTTTAAACCTGCAAGCTCCATCAGAAATATCACTTTTACGACCTCTCCGCCTAACTGCTCCACCAGCCTGCAGGCAGCCTCAATGGTGCCGCCCGTTGCAATCAGGTCGTCTACCATTACTACTCTCTGTCCCGGAACAATGGCATCTTTGTGCATTTCAATCGCCGCCGTCCCATATTCCAGTTGATATTCTGCGGATATTGTCTCACAGGGCAGCTTTCCCTTTTTTCGGATTGGGATAAAAGGCTTTCCAAGGGCATAGGCCATCGGCACTCCGAAAATAAATCCGCGTGATTCTGTGCCGGCTACCACATCAAACTCTACCCCTTCGGTCAGCCGAATCATAGAATCGATTGCAAGTTTTAATCCTTCCGGATCCTGCAAGACGCTTGTGACATCACGAAAGATAATTCCTGGTTCCGGAAAATCACGGATAGATCTTACATATTCTTCGATTTTCTTCATTTGATACTCCTCTTTTCTGCATCCTGTTTCTTACTTTTACAAGGCGGTTCTCATTATAACATCGTTCGCGAAAAGATTCAATCACTGTTTCTTTTCTATAAAAATCTTTCGTAACAGTTCAGCCATAAGCAGTCTCGTATGCTCATTCATGCAGGCATGATCCGCCTACGAGACTGCTTATGGCTGAACTGTTACACTATAATATTTACATAGATTCACTGAGCTGATATAATCGGAAAAAATGAACAAACGGAGACTTGAAAAATGATTGATATGAAAGCGAGACTGCATACAGGAGAGCTTTACTTCCCTGATAGCAGAGAAATCACAAACGACCAACGGTATTATCAGGATCTGCTTTATGAGTATAATCAAACCAAACCGTCCGAAGAATTAAAGAGGGCAGAGCTTCTGAAAAAGATTCTAGGAGACTGCGGGGAAGACGTTTACATTGAGGCACCGTTCTACTCTAACTTCGGCGGTCATCACTGCCACTTTGGGAGTCATATTTATGTAAACTACCATTTAACCTGTGTCGATGATACCCATATTTATATCGGAGACTATACGATGATCGGACCGAATGTAACGATCGCAACGGCAGGACATCCGATCCTTCCGGAACTCCGGCAAAGAGGACTTCAGTATAATATGCCGGTCCGAATCGGGCAAAACTGCTGGATTGGCGCGGGTGCCATAATCATGCCGGGCGTAACGATCGGCGATCATGTTGTAATCGGTGCAGGAAGTATTGTAACAAAAGATATCCCATCAAATGTAGTTGCAGTTGGAAACCCCTGTAAAGTTATGCGTGAAATGGGAGAACATGACCGGAAATATTATTTCCGGGACAGAAAGATTGACTGGGAGAACTGGAAAGAATAAAGGGGCGCCGGAGAAACCATTACAGCGGCTGCTGCGGCAGTCCTCTCCATCAGTAAATTGATTTTTCCGAATGGAATTATGGAAAACGAGCTGATAACCTACACTTTTGTCATTCAAAGTTCCGGCAGAGTGTCCGCTGCATTTGCGAGGAATACAAATTAGGGCAGGCTGATTCGTCTGCCTTTATTTCTTCTTCCGAAGGATACGAAAAATCTTCCTCTCATAATGCAGCGCTATTCCCACCACAAGCACTACCACAACCATGCTGTAGCCGCTATTGATTTGGTGTCCCATGACGTCACAAATACTGGCAAAAAGCAGCCCCAAAACAAAAATCAGCTTTATCAGGCGCACCATATCCATGGTATATCTGCGCACAAGGCCGTTGCAGGTCTCCTTTGACAGGCCATTGACCCGCTCTGGATAAACCGTCAGCAGAGTAAGCCCCGCATACACTAAAATCAGAACCACTGCATTCATAGCGATGGTAATCAGACTTACCCCGTAAGATATCCCATAGTAAACCTGCAGGCCAAGATACAAAACCGCGGCTACGATTCCTACGGCCTCCAGCAATAAATTCAGGACTGTCCACTCTTCTTTTCTCACCCTAATACTGCCTCCCTATCTATTTTTCAGGCAAATAAAAATCCGGCACCTCATGAAACGCCTCTCCCCACGCAGACAAAAGTTTTTCCAGGTTCCATGCCGCATTGGCTGGGCTTGTGGAGGGAAGTTTGATCAGGGGCGGCTGTCCCTCCCTGCTGCAATAGTTCACAAACAACTGATGCGCTTTGTTTCCGTTGGCAAAAATCCTCTGTATGTCCGCTTTCCGAAAAATGACCTCCATATCGTTTGGAATCACATTCCGGATGGAACTGTCGGCAGAGCCTATGATATCACAGGATGCGATGACATCCCAGAGCGCAATTCGATTCCGAAGCAAAAATAACCGCTTCTCCTCTATAGTCTCCGGCAGCGATTCCCTGGTAATGCCCGCCAACACTTTCCAGAAGCGATTCTTAGGATGTCCATAATAAAATTGCTGCTCTCTGGATGCTACTGAGGGAAAAGTACCCAGAATCAGTATCCTGCTGTTTTCGTCATAAATAGGTCCAAACATATGATTTTCATGCGTCAATTCCATCTGTTTTTCTCCCTCTTCCCTCTGCCCTTTTCTGTTCTAAGGATACTACAATTTCTCCGCCGATAAAAGCCTGTTTTTAAAAAAGAAAATAACAGCCGTTTTCAGCCTGTCCAATCAAAAGGCAGGAAGCGTTTTGAGATCCTGCCTTTTGATCTGTTATAAAAATTTTTGTTGAATGTACGTAGGAAGTATGGTATAGTGTGTTTAGAAAAGGAAAGCACCCACTCCAAAGTGGATGTTCCCAAACAAGCATATGTCCTTACGGACACCGCCTATCCTGTGTTGCAGACAGGATAGGCATTTTTATTTTCGCTTTTTCTTTCTCTCTTGGAGAAAAGTAAGCAACGCTACAATTAGGCTTCCAAACTTAAATCAGATTGTATAATCTACCTGTGTTCCTTTTCCTTTTTCGGGAATTTTCGTTGCCGTAACCGCAAGATCCCCTGTTACTTCTGTCTGTGAGCCTGCTCTCAGCTTTTCCAAAAGCCGTTCTGCCGTTTCCTCCTGCTCTAAACGCTTTTCCTTTAACTTTTCTTCCTCTTTCTTTTTTGCCCGTTTTTCCTCTAACTGCTTCTGCACCTTTTCCTTGTAGACGGTTCCGGGATTTTCACGCGGTTCTTTATCACCTCCAATCGCCCAATAGGTAACTTTTCCGTCTTTGTCAATCACTACCCCTTGCGCATACACGATGGTATTTCTGGCCTCACAGTTTTTTACAAGTTTTTCTCCCTGTTCAGGAGTTTCAGCAATTATTTTTTCATACTTTGCAGCCGTTGCCGGATCTGATGCCATTTTTTCAACGATCTTTGATGAAATTGCAACATTGTTGTATCCGCTGCAGCTGAACATATACGCTTTCCGCTGTTCCAGATTGGAAAAATCCGCCACTGTGATATTCACGTCAGAATACTTCTGCCTTAATTCACTCAGATAATCCTGCGCTGTTTTGCTTAAACCGCTGCTTCCCTTTGTGCTGGTGCTGTTTTCCGCCGCATAAGCGTTTGTGTACTCATTGACTCCTGTTACTGCCATAATAAATCCTCCTTGTTTTTCACCTTGAATTTTATTCCCGCGAGCAACAAGCCAAGCAGACAAGTTCGTTTATCAACTTGGCAAATGCTGTGAAAATTTGAACTCCGTTTCCGGCAAGTTACCATTTTTATATCCCCTTTTCATTTTTCAGCATAACGGACAGGGTAAATACCTTATGTCCTATCGACCAGTCTACCGCCCCATGATATTTTTCTGCGGTGTGTTTGATATTGAGCAATCCGATTCCATGCACCTTTTTGTCTGCCTTTGTCGTGACCGGAAATTCCGAATCCCGTTTCCGCACCACCTTTCCGTCAAAGCTGTTTTCCATTTCCAGAAAGAACATTTTCCCCTTTACATCAGAGGACAGACGGATGAAGGTTTCCGCTTCCGGTTCCTCTGCTTTCAGCTTTTTGCAGGCTTCCAAAGCATTATCCAGAGCATTTCCAAGAATGATGCCAATATCATAGCTCTGTATCCTCAGCTTTT
>CANQUZ010000204.1 GCA_947627165.1 uncultured Roseburia sp. | reverse complement strand
CTCATAAGCAGTCTCGTATGCTCATTCATGCAAGCATGATTCGCCTACGAGACTGCTTATGGCTGAACTGTTACAAGGAATCGCAAATCATAAAATTCATCCATAGACAAAATAAGGAAATGTGTTATATAATGAAAATCATGATATTTTCCTAAAAATATACGTCGGAGAGACGATTCGGGAAGGGAGGGCGGCGATGGGAAATGGCAGGAAAGTTTTCCAGTGCCTTACCCTGATACTCCAATTCGGGCTTAATATGATCGTGCCGATCGTTATGTGCACCATGCTTGGTGTCTGGCTTGGGAAAAAATACGGGATTTCCTGGATAACGGTTCCCCTGTTTTTCATGGGGGCGCTTGCCGGGTTTACCAATATTTTTAAAATGGCAAAGAAAATTTACGGACAGGACAGGGAAGATGTTAAGAAGACTAAATGACGCATTGCCGGGATTGGTTCTGGGAATTATCTTATATGGGATTGTCATAGAATTGCTTGGGGTGTGGTTTGTGGAGGATAAGCTGCGCTACACCACAGGGCTTTTGATAGGCATTGCGCTTGCCTGCGGGATGGCGGTGAACATTGCGGTCGTCCTGCAGGATTCTTTGGACTGTTACGAGCAAAGCAACGCCCGGCAGAAGATTATGGCGAAAGCCCTTATGCGCTACGCAGTCGTAGTGGCGGTCTTTTTTGTCATGATGAAGTGGAATCTGGGCAATCTTTTTACAGCTTTTATCGGCGTGATGGGCCTGAAAGTGTCTGCGTATCTACAGTCGTTTGGGCATAAAATCATTGTAAAACGAAAGGGAAGAGGTGATGTGTCTTCGGACAGTGAAAATAGTCACTCTACTTAAAAAGGAGGTGAAATTGTGAATAACGCAATTCTGATGTCATCCGGTGCGGACAATATTGACTTTATGATACATGGGATTTTTTCCTATGAGCTTTTTGGTCAGACGCTCTGGATTACCACATCGCACGTGTGCATTCTCATTGTGATGCTGGCGCTGCTTGTATTTGCAGTCGCGGCGAACCGCAAGATGAAGAACGCCACGGAAGTTCCCGACGGTTTCCAGAATGTATTGGAGCTTATCGTTGAGAAACTCGACGGGGTTGTCATGGGAACGATGGGAAAGGTTGCCGGACCGAAGTTTGTAAATTATATCAGCACGATTTTCGTGTTCATTCTTTGCAGCAATATCTCCGGCTTGTTTGGCTTAAGGCCGCCGACTGCCGACTACGGCACAACCTTTGCACTTGGCCTTATTACATTCTTCCTCATCCACATTGCGCAGTTTCGGAACAACTCGCTGCCGCAGATTTGGAAGGATATGTGCTCGCCACTGCCGCCCTGGCTGCCGATTTGGTTTCCGATTAACGTGATAAGTGAGATCGCAGTTCCGATTTCCTTGTCGTTACGTTTGTTTGCAAACGTATTGTCGGGAACGGTCATGATGGCGCTGGTCTACGGGCTGCTTGGCAAGATTGCGATTATCTGGCCGGCGGCGCTGCACATATATTTTGATTTGTTCTCCGGAGCAATTCAGACGTATGTATTCTGTATGCTGACGATGACTTACATCAGCCAGAATTACCCCTCAGAGTAGATGCCCGTTCCGGGCGGGGAAAAACGGCAGGCAACTGCCCAAAACGGCGGGAAGCCGCAAAAAAGTAAAAACGCCGTAGCAAACGGCGCAAAAAATAGGAGGATTTTCTTATGAATATTACAGGAAACGATTTAATCATGGCGTGTTCAGCGATTGGAGCTGGTTTAGCAGTTATTGCAGGTATCGGACCTGGTATCGGCCAGGGTATCGCAGCAGGTTACGGCGCGGCAGCAGTTGGACGCAATCCGGGCGCAAAGGGCGATATCATGTCTACCATGTTGCTTGGCCAGGCGGTAGCGGAGACGACAGGTCTTTATGGTCTGTTGATTGCAATGCTTTTACTTTTCGTAAAACCGTTAAGCTAAAGAAGAGCGATGAAAAGCCGGAGCTTTAAAAATATAAAAACGGAAAGGAGGCCAAACCTTGGAGGACATGATAAGACTGTTTAATCTGGATGCGCAGCTGATACATGATTCGGTGCTTTTAGCCATTGCGGTATTTTTCTTATTCTTAGCGATGTCTTATCTGCTTTTTAACCCTGTCCGCGCTATGCTGAAAAACAGACAGGAGGGCATTGCCAACGATCTCAAATCCGCAGAGGATGATAAGGAATCCGCTGCAGCGTTAAAGGCGGAGTATGAAGCGAAGCTGAAAGAGATTGACAAAGAAGCAGAACAGATTTTAAGTGAAGCCCGCAAAAAAGCGCAGATGAACGCATCACGCATCGAGGGCGAAGCCAGGGAAGAGGCTGCTCGCATCATCCAAAACGCAAACGAGGAAGCGGAGCTTTCTAAGAAACGTGTGATGGATGAGGTAAAACAGGAAATGATTGCGGTTGCATCCATGATGGCAGCAAAAGTGGTTGCGGCAAATATTGACGCGGCGATACAGGATGCGCTGGTAGAAGAGACATTGAAAGAAATGGGTGATTCGACATGGCAAAGCTAGTATCAAAAACATACGGTGATGCATTGTTTGAAGTTGCCTTAGAGCAGGATAAGCTCGATGAATACTGGGAAGAGGCCGTATCCGTGAAGGCCGTATTAGGAGAAAACCCGGATCTCTTCAAACTAATGACTCATCCTAAAATCGTAAAGGAAGAAAAAATAAAAATCATAGAGGACATATTTGGGGGAAGAGTTTCTGCAGAGTTAGCGGGGCTGTTTCGGATGATTGTGGACAAAGGCCGTTTTGAGGAGGCGGACGCAGTGCTGGAGTATTTTATGAACCGCGTCAAAGAACACAAGCACATCGGCACCGCTTATGTCAGCAGCGCCGTAGAGTTATCCGATGCGCAGAAAGCGGCGGTGGAAAAACGGTTGTTAGAGACTACTAAATATGTGAAATTTGAAATGCACTATGCGGTGGATTCCGAGCTTATCGGCGGAATGGTCATCCGCATCGGTGACAGAGTCGTAGATTCCAGTGTCAAGACGAAACTTTATGACCTGACACGGGAATTATCAAAAATACAGTTGAAAGCAGGTGAATGCGCTTCATGAATTTAAGACCAGAGGAAATAAGTTCCGTAATAAAAGAACAGATTAAACGATATGCAGCGCAGTTAGAAGTAGCTGACGTTGGCACTGTTATCCAGGTAGCAGATGGTATCGCACGTATTCACGGCCTTGAAAACGCTATGCAGGGAGAACTTTTGGAGTTTCCGGGCGAAGTATATGGAATGGTGTTAAACCTTGAGGAAGATAATGTGGGCGCCGTATTATTGGGTTCCCAGAGAAATATCAACGAGGGCGATACCGTAAAGACAACGGGACGCGTTGTGGAAGTTCCTGTCGGGGATGCCATGTTAGGCCGTGTTGTAAATGCGTTGGGACAGCCGATTGACGGCAAAGGCCCTATCGAGACGGACAAATACCGTCAGATTGAACGTGTTGCATCCGGCGTTATCTCAAGAAAATCCGTAGATACGCCTCTGCAGACCGGTATTAAGGCAATCGACTCCATGATTCCTATCGGACGCGGACAGCGTGAGTTGATCATTGGCGACAGGCAGACGGGTAAGACGGCGATTGCGATTGATACCATTATCAATCAGAAGGGCCAGAATGTGAAATGTATTTACGTTGCCATTGGCCAGAAGGCTTCTACCGTTGCGTCTATCGTAAAAACCTTAGAAGAGTTTGGCGCGATGGCATACACCACCGTTGTTGCATCAACGGCAAGTGAGCTTGCGCCGTTACAATATATAGCGCCATATTCCGGATGCGCGATTGGGGAAGAATGGATGGAGAACGGGCAGGATGTGCTTGTTGTTTATGATGATTTGAGTAAACACGCAGCGGCATACCGTACACTTTCCTTGCTTTTAAAGAGGCCGCCCGGACGTGAGGCTTACCCTGGAGACGTATTCTATCTGCATTCCAGATTGTTGGAGCGTGCAGCCCGCCTTTCTGAAAAACTGGGCGGCGGCTCTCTGACAGCCCTGCCGATTATCGAGACGCAGGCCGGGGACGTTTC
>CANQUZ010000203.1 GCA_947627165.1 uncultured Roseburia sp. | reverse complement strand
CCCCATAAAAAGAATCTAACCATTTCAATCTGTTAGCTGTTAACTTAATGACATTGATGGCTGAACTGTTACAAAATTTTATGGATAAGTGAAAAATTTTATGGAAATATGCCACAAAATGGTATATGATTAGAGAGTGAGAGAAATCATATTTTCATACAGCGGACTGGAAGAAACTATGACAACTAAGAGGAGGTCTTTACAATGAAGAGGATACTTTTTGCAGCATCAGAGTGCGTCCCATTTATTAAAACGGGAGGACTGGCGGACGTATGCGGGGCATTGCCCAAGGAGTTTGACAAAAATGACTGGGATGTCAGAGTAATCATTCCCTATTACAGCTGTATTCCTGAAAAATACCGGAATCAGTTTGAATACATCACGAATTTCTATATGAGTGTGGGAAGTTACATCACCAACAAATATGTCGGGATTTTCCAGTATGTCTTAGACGGCGTCACCTATTATTTCATCGACAATCAGGAATACTTCACCTGTGACGCCCCATATGGCGATATACGCTATGACATTGAAAAGTTCTGCTTTTTTGACAAAGCGGTGCTTTCCGTATTAAAGCATATCGGCTTCCGTCCCGACTTAATCCATTGCCACGACTGGGAGACCGGGCTGATTCCGGTCTATCTGAAAAACGAGTTTCAGGCTGATTCCTTCTACTGGGGGATTAAGTCTATCATGACCATCCACAATCTGAAATTTCAGGGAATCTGGGACATCAAAACCATGCAGGGATTGACCGGATTTTCCTCTTCTTTATTCACGCCGGATAAACTGGAGTTCATGAAAGATGCGAATATGTTAAAAGGCGGCCTTGTTTACGCAGATTATATCACTACCGTCAGCGATTCGTATGCGCAGGAAATCCAGACGGATTATTATGGGGAGGGATTGAACCAGCTGCTCTCGGCAAGGCACTTTGATATGCAGGGCATTGTAAATGGCATCGACTACGAGGCTTACAATCCAAAGACCGATCCGAAAATTTATACAAACTATGATGCAGGCAATTTCCGCACGAAGAAATCTGCAAATAAGGTAAAACTGCAGGAAGAGCTCGGACTGGCGGTAGATAAGAAAAAATATATGATAGGGTTGGTTTCCAGGCTGACGGATCAGAAAGGCCTTGATTTGATTAATTATGTCATCGACCGAATCGTGGACGACTATACGCAATTTGTTGTCATCGGAACGGGAGATCCTCAGTATGAAAATATGTTCCGCCACTACGCTTGGAAATATGGCGACCGTGTTTCTGCAAACATCTTTTACTCAGATGAATTGGCCCATAAATTATATGCGGCTGCAGATGCGTTCCTGATGCCTTCCAGGTTTGAACCCTGCGGATTGACGCAGTTAATTTCTTTCCGCTATGGAACCGTGCCCATTGTCCGCGAGACCGGCGGCTTAAAGGATACCGTAAAACCGTTCAATGAATACGAAAATACAGGCGACGGCTTCTCCTTTGCCAACTATAACGGCGAAGAGATGCTCAACGTCATCAATTATTCCAAACACATCTTTTTTGACCGTAAGAAACAATGGAATCAGATCATTGACCGCGGTATGGCAAATGACTATTCCTGGAATGCGTCTAAGTTCCGCTATGAGGGATTGTATAACTATCTTCTTGGGTATTGTTAAGGTATAAAAATAACAAGATTGTAAATATTAAAAACAGGGTGCAGCATATGGCATCCTGTTTTTTCTTATGGGAACAGCGTCCTCTGGGCAGAGGATAAGTGACAATAAATAGGGGGATACATGAATGGCAGAAAATTCAGAAAAAAAAGACGAACGCATTCGGGAATACGGACAGATAGAATTGAAAAATAACCGGCAGAACAATAAGATTTCGTTATTGACAATCATCGGAGAAATCGAGGGGCATGACTGCCTGCCAGCCACTACCAAAACGACCAAATACGAACACGTACTTCCCAAGCTGGCGGAAATGGAAGACAATCAGGATACGGAAGGGCTGCTCCTTTTATTAAATACCGTAGGGGGCGATGTGGAGAGCGGCCTTGCCATTGCGGAAATGATTGCCTCTATCCGAAAGCCGACGGTGTCTTTAGTGCTTGGGGGGAGCCATTCCATCGGCGTGCCGTTAGCGGTTTCCACGGATTATTCTTTTATTGTTCCTTCCGGAACGATGGTAATCCATCCCGTTCGCATGAATGGCACCATTATCGGCGCACAGCCCACCTACGATTATTTTAAACAGATGCAGGACCGCATCTTAACATTTATCAGCACTCATTCCAATGCAAAAGAGGAGCGGTTGGAAAAATTGATGATGAATACAGGGATTTTGACCAAAGACTTAGGCACCATCCTGGTGGGGAAAGAAGCGGTGGAAGAGGGGCTGATTGATGAAGTCGGGGGCATTTCCCAGGCATTTGACAAACTCCACGGAATGATTGAAAAAAGGAAAGCGAAAGAAAAATCGAAAGAAAAATCATAAAAACCAGTTAATGACAATCTGCCTCAAATATGATATGATAAATCATGTATGTAAAAAATGCGCAGACGCCATTTTGATTCATATGGATTTCACACGTACAAGACAAAACTTCGCAAAAGGAGGCAGATATGTCATTATTACAGGCGATTTTAATGGGAGTCATCCAGGGATTAACAGAGTTTCTGCCAGTCAGCAGTTCCGGACATCTGGCAATATTTAAGATACTTTTCGGTGTAGAGACGGACACAGGGATTTTGTATGATGTGCTTCTCCATGCAGGTACGCTGGCCGCCATTTGTCTGGTATACTATAAGGATATTGCAAAGATGCTGGCGGAGGGGATTGGCATTCTTCGGGATATTGCTGTGAACACAGGGCTTTTTTTTCAAAATAAGGTGAAGGAAGAGAAGCAGGACTACCGGAAGGTAATAAACAACAGTTACCGGAAGTTGGCTCTGCTCATCATTGTCTCCACCATACCCACGGGGATCATAGGCGTGGTGGGGCAGAACGCCGTTGAGATGGCGTCGGAAATCCTCATTGTGCCGGGGATCTGCCTGATTGCGACAGCAGTGCTTCTTTTTATTGCAGACCATACCAAAGAGGGGGAAAAATTGCCCAAAAGCGTTACATACACCAATGCCTTTGGCATCGGCATTGCCCAGGGAATCGCAACGTTGCCGGGACTTTCCCGTTCCGGAACGACCATCACGGCTTGCCTTATCAGCGGATTTCATCGGAGCTTTGCCGTAAAATATTCCTTTCTGATGTCGATACCGGCAATTTTAGGGGCGGTAGTGCTTAAGTTAAAGGATTTTAAAGAAATTGATGTGACAGGCACGCAGATTGTTTATTACATTGTCGGAATGGTGATTGCGGCGGTGGTGGGATATATCTGCATTAAGACCATGCTTCTCATCGTGCGAAAAAAGAAATTTACCGGTTTCGCGATTTATTGTCTTGTAATTGGAATTTTCTCCATTGGCGGATATTTCTACATGGCGTAGGCGCGGAAAGAATTTGGAGGTTATCGTTTGGCAGCAGCAAGTAAAAAAACTACGTCACGCAAAAAAAAGGAAACGTCTGGCGGAAAGGCGCAGACAGGGCGTAAAGGAAGGAATCAAAAGCAGGCAGGAAAGGAAGATTCGTTTGCGAAAGAGATCATGCTTTGGATCGTGGTGGCGGTATCGCTCCTTTTATTCATCAGTAATTTTGGGGTGGGGGGAACCATTGGGAATGCAGTCAGCCGTTTCTTTTTTGGGATATTCGGGCTAATTGCCTATGTTTTTCCCGTACTCCTGTTGGTAGGGACTTTTTTTGCCGTGTCCAATCAGGGCAATACAATCGCGGCAGTGAAAATCGTGGCGTCCTGCCTCTTTGTCATGTTTCTGTGCGTCCTGATTGAACTCATCACAAACGGGGATGGCGGAAGGACGGCTTTGGAGGCTTACCGCTACAGCTTTGAGACGAAGTTTGGCGGCGGACTCGTGGGAGGGTTCCTTGCCCACCTTCTATATCCCAATTTCGGAATGATTGGCGCCTATGTCATAGACATCATTGTTTTGATTATTTCTCTGGTGCTGATTACGGAGCGTTCTGCATTCCGCGGTATGCAAAG
>CANQUZ010000202.1 GCA_947627165.1 uncultured Roseburia sp. | reverse complement strand
ACGCGGCCAGGAGTGCAATGCCGTGCAGCAGAGGGAAACAGAAAAAACTGTTTGCAGCCGTATCTGCCCCATTCCAAATCAGATGGAGAATCAAACCAACTAAGCATACGATACAGCAGCAGGCGGTAAACAGCGCGCGGTTTGGCAGCTTTTTCACAAACTCCTCATAGGAATGGGCGGGAAGGGCGGAGGGGGCGGCGCAAAAACGAAGGACGCCCCAACAGACGCTGATGCTTCCGCATAGAGCGGCGGCATAGGGCAGCATGACATACATACAGCGCCCAACGCCGGGCGTTTGCAGGAATCCGGCGGAGAGGAGCGAAATAAAAAGCACCGCTGCATCTAGGAGGCACTGTGCTTTCCGCAGCGTCAGGCGTTTGGCGTCTCCCTCAAAGAGGTAGAGATCTCCGCAGTACACATAGGATCCGTGTTCATTTTGTCGGTATGCATCGAGATAGGCTTTGCGCCTGTCTTTTTTTTGTGTCATAAAAAGCTCGCTTTCTCTGTATTTTCTTCTATTATAAGGTTAGGGCATTGGCGTGTCCACAAAAAGATGAGAAATTTTGGATTGCCTGAATGGTGAGAAATCATTATAATTGAAAGAGATAAGCAGAATCTATGGTGAGCGTGCAGGTGAGGGAAACAGCTAAGAAAAATCTATGGAACGGGATGCCGGAGAAAGGGGAAGCGCAGGAAGCTATGAACTTGGAAGAAAAAAATGCCCGCAGACAAAAGAAAAAAGAGCTGAAACACCAGGTCAGGCAGGCAAAGAAAGCAATGCTTTGCGCTGGCTGTGAAAAGGGAAGCACCCGCAAATTGCTGGGGGAGTATGAAGAGACGCTTCTGCAGGCGGAAGAAATGTTTGTCCGCTACCAGACGGCAGCCAGGAATCTTAGGCAGTCCAAAGAAGCGGCAGTGCGGCTGTTAGATAGCGTGGGCGAACGCCCGGCGGATCAGCTGCGTCAGGAGTTGGATGCGTTGATCACCGGGATGGACCGCATCTACCATGACTGCACCGTCAGGCAGGACGATATGGATTTTCAGTCTTCTATGGCGTGCCTGAAAAAATTAGCGCCGGACTTCGGCAGGGGAAACGCCTCTATGGATCTCATGCTCCGCAGTGAGCTGGAAAATATAACGGCAGTGCTGGAAGATGCGGAGGGATATCAGGCGCCGGATTTTTTTGCGCTGGCATACTACGGGCTCCATGAAGATGGCGAAGCGTTAAAAGGAATGGAACATCGGCAGAGGAACCTGTTTCTGGAAGGGTATTTGAGGGAGCATTTTGCAGAGCCTTTTAAGAGAGAGACAGACCGGGCAGGAGTGACGGAAAAGCTCGAAGAGCTGATGCAAAGCTATCTCAATGGATAAGATAAAAATCATTAGGGAGGAAGAGGGAACATGAATACAGAGTGGTCATTGGATATCTTATATCAGGGTTTGGGGGATCCGGCCTACGAGAGTGATATTCGCCTTGTGGCGGAGAAAATCGAAAATGCAAGGGAACTGGTAAAACAGGCGCCGGATATGGCAGAGCGGGAGGCGGCGGAAAAGATTTTAACAGAGATGGAGCAAATAGAAGAAATTGCCGGCAGGCTCATGGGATATGTGCAGTTAAGCCAAAGCGTCGACACAGAAAACGGTGAGTGGATGGCGCAGATCAACCGTCTGAATCAGCTGTTTGCAGTTTATATCCCGGTGGAGTCCGCGGCAAAAAAGTGGCTGGCGGAATTGGGCGACATCAAACAGTTAGCCGAAGAGAGCGAATTGATAAAAACCTATCAATTTTTATTGGAGGAAAATAAAAAAGAGGCAAAGCATCTGCTTGCGGATGAAGTGGAAGAAATGGCGGCGGCGATGGATATCACCGGAGGAAGCGCCTGGGGCAGCCTGTTCTCTTACTTGACATCGACTGTAAAAGTGGATTATCAGGGAAAAGAAACCACCCTCTCCGAAGTGCGCAACATGGCATACAGCCCTGAGGCAAACGTCCGAAGAGACGCTTATGAGGCGGAATTGGCTTCTTATGAGAAAATTGCCGATTCCCTGGCATTTGCCTTAAATAACATCAAAGCCCAGGTGACGATGCTCAGCAAAAAGAGGGGGTATGAAAGCCCGCTTGCCATGACCCTAGAACAGTCTAAAATGAGCCCTGCCTCCTTAGAGGCGATGATGAAGGCAATCGAGGAGTATCTGCCGGTCTTCCGTAAGTATTTGAGGAAAAAGGCGGAGCTGTTGGGCTATGAGAATGGACTGCCCTGGTTTGAGCTTTTTGCGCCTTTGGGAAAAGCGGATAAAACCTACACCATCGAGGAAGCCAAAGAATATCTGGTGAACTGCTTTCACGCCTTTACCCCGGATATGGCGGAACTGATAAGGGAAGCCTTTGAACATGACTGGATTGATTTTTATCCCAGAAACGGAAAAGAAGGAGGCGCATTCTGCCATGGATTGATGAGCCGGAAACAGAGCCGTATCCTTACGAACTATGACGGCTATTTCGGCTCTATCGGCACGCTGGCACACGAGTTAGGCCACGCCTACCACAACCGCCAGTTAGAGGAAGAGCGGAGTCTGAATTGGTATTATCCAATGCCGGTGGCGGAGACTGCCTCTACCTTCAATGAGACTCACCTTGGGAAATATGCGCTGGAGAGAGCAGAGGGCGAGGAGCGGTTGAATTTGCTGGAAAACAGCTTGAGAGAGCAGACCCAGTGCATTGTGGATATTTATTCCCGCTATCTGTTTGAAACGGCAGTGTTTGAGCAGGGGCAGAATCAATTTTTAATGGCGGAGGACTGCAAGCGGCTGATGGCGGAAGTCCAGAAAAAGGCCTATGGGGATGGGCTTGACAGCAATTATCTGCATCCCTATATGTGGGCGTGTAAGAGCCATTATTACAGCAGCGGGCTGAGCTACTATAATTTCCCCTATGCCTTTGGAAACCTCTTTGCCCTTGGGCTTTATGATAAATTCTTACAGGAGGGAGAGGCGTTTGTGCCGAAATATCAAGCGATGCTGAAGGCAACGCCCTGCTGTACCATGGAAGAAGCGGGAGCGATGGTAGGGATGGATTTGACGTCCGTGTCATTTTGGAAGAGAAGCCTTGCCATGATAGCCGAGGATGTGGAAGCGTTCTGCAAATATGAAACAGAGGGGGAGGGAAAACATGAGTGAATTAAGGGATGAGATATCGAAAAAACTGGGATTTGGCTGTATGAGGCTTCCGGTGATAGATGAGGAGACAAAAGAAATTGATGATGCAAGATTCTGCGCCATGATTGATTCTTATCTGGAGCAGGGATTTACTTATTTTGATACGGCATACCCTTATCACAACGAGAAATCGGAGGAAGCGGTGAAACGCTGTCTGGTAAACCGCTACGACAGAAAGGCGTTTTTGCTTGCCACCAAAATGCCGGTATGGCTTGCAAAGGAAACAGAAGACTATGCAAAGATTTTTGAGACTCAGCTTAGTCGCTGCGGCGTGGATTATTTTGATTTTTACCTTCTTCACGCCATGAATCAGGAGCGTCTGGCGGACGTAGAAGAGAAGGGCGGTTTTGAGTTTGTAAAACGGATGAAGGCGGAAGGGAAAATCCGGCATATCGGCTTTTCCTTCCATGATACGGCGGAAGTCCTTGATAACCTGTTAAGCAGGCATCCGGAGATGGAGTTTGTCCAGCTGCAGATTAATTATTATGATTGGGAATCGGAAAATGTGCAGTCACGGAAATGTTATGAGACGGCAGTCAGGCACGGCGTCCCGGTGATTGTCATGGAGCCGGTCAAGGGCGGAACCCTCGCGAACATGGCAGGGGAACCTGCCAACCTATTAAAAGCATTGGATGAGAAGGCTTCCTTTGCCTCGTTTGCCATCCGGTATGCCGCTTCCTTAGAGAACGTCATCGTCGTATTAAGCGGAATGTCCAATGAGGCGCAGTTAGAGGATAATACCTCCTATATGAGAGATTTCAAGCCTCTTTCCAAAGAGGAGCAGCAGGCGATCCGAAAGGTGGTGGAGGAATTAGAAAAGCTCCCCACCATAGCGTGTACGCAATGCCGTTACTGTGTGGAGGGCTGCCCGAAACACATCCAGATACCGGAAGTATTTCGCGCCT
>CANQUZ010000201.1 GCA_947627165.1 uncultured Roseburia sp. | reverse complement strand
GGGCTGCGGTATGGGGAGAGGCCCAGGTGTCCGGCGATGCGCTCATCTCCGGCTCCGCGCATATCCACGGCAGGGCAAGGATATCCGGCAATGCAAGGGTGCTGCACCATGCGGAAGTCTCCGGCTCCGCGCATATCAGTGGAGAGGCCTCTATTGAGGGGGATGCACGGGTATGGGGGAACGCATCTGTCACTGATAAGGCGGCGGTATTCGGCAAGGCAGCAATATTTGGTGAAGCACTGGTAAACGGCACTGCCTCCGTAAAGGGGAATGCAGCTGTTTATGATTCCGCGCATATTTCCGGCTATGCAGAGGCATACGGGGACGCCTGTATCTGTGGAAATGCGAGGGTCTATGATACCGCAAAAGTCATGGGAAATGCCGTCATAAGCGGAAGTGCAAAAATTGGCGGGGAAGCGGAGGTTTATGGCACGGCGCGCATCACAGGCGGGACGGAAATCAAGGGGAAGACAAAAGTACACGGCACCGCTGTCCTTGATGGAAATCCACCGGTCGGAAAAGAGGAGATTTCAAAGGGCGTATGGCTTGAGCCGGAGCTGCCGGATGACGCCGTATTAAGGCAGAACAGAAGGAAAGGCAGATAAGGGGGATGGGGATGCAGGAGGATTTAACGTTTGAGGAAGCAGTGGACAAGATCATGGCCGAGTTCAAAAAGACGGCAGGTGAGCTGGTTGAGAGGGACAGGCAGGAGGCAATCGGGCGGATACAGGGCTGGATAGACCGTCTGGGGGAAAGTGGGGGAGAATATGCCAGGGGGTTGAAAGACGCCCAGGAAATCTTAAGGGGACGGAATGGGTTGAAACACCTGCCATAGAGGCGAAAGAAACCATTGTGCGGATTTCATAATATATCACAATACCATGGAAACCACAGCAAGCCCCTGGCACCGCCCGGGGGAGAAAGGAGGAAAAAGAAAGATGACGGATTGGGAATTGGCTTTAAAGAAGCAGCGGGAAGAGGAAATGGGGAGCGTGAGGGGACGCCGGTTTATCTTAAACCTTTCCGATGCAGATGTGGACAGGCTGTTCCAGAAGGCGGCGGATGCCGGGATATATCCGGAAGAGATACTGGAGCGTTTTGCCGGAGACCTGATAAACGGCACATTCAGCCAGGGCGGCGATGAAAGGGAGCTGGCAGGGCAGTGGTTTGAACGCAGCGGATTTTCCTGGATGCGCGAAGCGGATTTTTCCGCCTACTTAAGGGATGCAGACCTCTGGGAGGAGGCGGCGGAAGACGTGCAGGAGATGGAAGGGAAGGAGGAGAGCATCAGACGCTATTCAAAGGCCATCCAGGAAGGAAGGTACCGCCTCCCATCGGGGAGCGTCACGGCATGGGAAGAGCGTTACCCCAAAAAAGAGATGTGGGATGAGCATTTCCGCCGTAACATCCGGATGGAGGGGAAGGAGCTGGCAAAAAGAAAGAATGCTTTTGAAGAGGATTACTGGAAGCCGTATTTAGAGCATATGGAAAGGAAAGGAAGGGCCGTGGCGGAAACCATGGAAAGCCAGATGAAAAAACTCCTGGAAATGAAAAGGCACTATGAGCGGCTGCAGGGGGACGCCATTGAAGAGGATATTGCGGAAGAGGAAAAGAAGGAAGGGGAGGACAGGAGAGAGGGGGACGTCAGGGGGGAAGAACGGCAGGAACAGAGCCCCATGCGTCGGAGTGGAAAGGTTCGGTAAAATGGCACAGTATAGGAAATATTCGGTCGATTCCATCATTTATGATGAGGAAAAAATGAATATCCGGATAGAGGCGGTGGCGGAAAACATCCGCAGGGAGAGGGAGAAAAGGAACTTATCGATTTCCGGGTTGGCGGAACGGGCGGATTTGTCCGCCAGCTGCATTTCCAAAGCAGAAATGGCAAGATCGGGCGTCAGCTTGAAGACATTAATTAAAATTGCTGCCGCATTAGAAGTGCCAGTTGGGGAACTTTTAGAAGAAGCAGGCGAAAAGCAGAAAAAGGATTCTGAAACAAAGCAGAAAATCAGCAGGCATAGGAACCTGTTTGAACAGATTATGGAAAGTCTGCCGGAAGAAACAGCAGATGTTTTCCTTGAGATGATAAAAGAACTTATCTGGGAGTTGAAAAAGGAGAGAAAAGAGAAAATATCGGATACAAAGCAGGAGGGGAGATAATGGCAGGACGTTTTACAGAGGAGCAGATCGCACAGGCAAAGGAAACGAGCCTGACGGAGCTGGCGGCGCACTATGGGTTCCACCCAGAGAGGGTGGGAAACCATCTTTACACATTGGCTGAGCATGATTCCGTAAGGATTTATAACGACAGGACCTGGTGCCGGTGGTCCAGGGCAGGAAACCGTGGGGAGGGAGGTGGATCCCAGATTGACTTCCTGATCCAGTTCTGTGGGGCAGATTCGTTTTCCGAGGCAGTCCGTATGCTCTTGGAGTTTCAGGGCATATCCACCGAGGACAGGAACTGGAAAGAGAAGCTGGCGGATGCGGGGCCGCGCCATCAGGCGGCCGTGGCGGAGGCAAAAGGCGGAAAGAAGGAGTTTGTCCTCCCGGAACCGGTGGACGGGCATTTCCGGCGGGCATATGCCTACCTAATCAAGACCCGCGGGCTTTCCCAGAAAGTCGTGGATTATTTTGTCCGGGACTTAAAGATACTGTATGAGGACAAAGAGCGACATAACCTGGTGTTCCTGGGGAAAGACAAGGAAGGGGTCGTGAGGTATGCCACGAAGAGGGGCACGGCGGACGCCTATGGGAGGAAATACCGGGGAGATGTGGCTGGAAACGATAAGAACTATGGGGTTAACATTGTAAACCCCAAAAGCACGGAGCTGAAGGTTTTTGAGGCAAACATCGACTTGATGTCCTACCTGGACGTCACGGGAGATTATGGGAGCAATAAGCTGGTGCTCGGCATGACGGCGGACAACCCGCTGGCGCAGTTCCTGAAGGACTACCCCCATATCAAGAGGATTGGGTTCTGCCTGGACAATGACGAGGCGGGGATGCTTGCCATGTTTGGGAAGGAAGGGAAGGCAGGGCTCCTTGAGAAGTATGCAGGGCAGGGCTATGAGACATACGCGGACATCGTCCCGCCGGATACCGGGTGCAAGGACTGGAATGAGTACCTGGTGAAAAACGCTGGGGCAAAAGGAGGGCTGGGCTCCCCTGGGGAGCCCTCCCAGATGCAGGGAAGAAAAGGCAGATAAGAGAAGATAAACAGATTAAGGAGGATGAAGTGATGTGCAGAGCAGTTGCAGTAGCAAACCAGAAAGGCGGGGTTGGGAAGACGACCACAGCGGTGAACATTGCCTATGATTTGGCGGCAATGGGGAAGAAAGTGCTGCTGATCGATACGGATGGCCAGTGCAATTCCACGGACACCTGCAGGGCCAGGGTAGACGGCGTGGCGACGCTGTATGACTTATTGTTTGAACATGAAAAGCCGGAGGAGTGCATCCAGCATATGGAAGCCATCGATGTCATTGCTTCGGATAAGCTGTTGAAAAATCCGGAGACGAAATTTCCGGATGATGCAGGGAGGCTGTTCACCATGAGCGGGGCCTGTGAAGGCATACGCCAGATGTATGACTTCATCATCATCGACACCCCGCCGACCTTGGGCTGTATGCTTTCCAATGCGCTCACCTTTGCGGATGAAGTTGTGGTCCCTGTGACGTGTGACCGCTACGGGATGGAGGGGATCAATGACCTATACCTGACAATCGATGCCGCAAAAAGATACACCAACCCAAGCCTGCGCGTGACGGGGGTGCTCTTAAACAAATATAAAGAAAGGACAACCCTCTGCAGGGAAATCAGCAATGCCCTGCCAGAGGTGCTTGAAATGTTTGGCACAAAAGTGTTTGAGACAAAGATCAGGGAGTGTGAGGATTGTAAAAAAGCGCAGTCGGCGCGGATGGGGATCCAGGAGTATAACCCGGAATGCACCACCGCAAAGGATTACTGGATGCTGTGCGGGGAGATTATCAGGAGGCAGGCGTAATGGCAAAACACGTGACAGGCGCGGATATTTTTGGAGGGATGTTCCAGAACATCCCCGGATATGAAAGGGGAAGAAAAGAAGGGGCGGACCCTTCCGGAAAACATGGCGGTGCAGGGGGAGGCGGCGATTCCGGGATTG
>CANQUZ010000200.1 GCA_947627165.1 uncultured Roseburia sp. | reverse complement strand
CCTTAGCATTGCCTGGGCGGTGGTGGAGCATATCAGCAATCCCAAGCTGCTGGGGGCGAAAACCCTCTTTGCCACCCACTACCATGAATTGACCGAACTTGAGGGCAAACTAAATAATGTCAACAATTACTGTATCGCTGTGAAAGAAAAAGGCGATGATATCGTATTCCTGCGGAAAATCGTCAAGGGAGGCGCAGACAAAAGTTACGGAATCCAGGTTGCAAAGCTTGCCGGAGTGCCAAACACAGTCATTGAGCGGGCAAAGGAAATCGTAGAGCAGCTCATTGCCAATGACATCGCCGCCGTGGCAAGGGGGATTGCGGTGGAAAGCGGCTCCGGCAAGAAGAAAAAAGAAAAATTAGATGAAGTGGATTTGACGCAGATGTCCCTGTTTGACACAGTAAAAGACGACGACATCATAGAGGAGCTGCGCAATTTAGACGTAGGAAACTTAACTCCCATTGAAGCCTTAAACAAATTATACGAATTACAGAATAAAGTGAAAAACCGCTGGTAAAGAGAGGAGCGTCCCCATGCCGGAAATCAAATTACTAAATCAGGAAACCATTGATAAAATTGCGGCGGGTGAGGTGGTGGAACGTCCCGCCTCTGTCGTAAAAGAGTTAGTGGAAAATGCGATTGATGCGAAAGCCACAGCCGTTACGGTAGAAATCAAAGAGGGCGGCCTCTCCCTAATCCGTATCACGGACAATGGCTGCGGCATTCCCCATTCCCAGGCACCCATAGCTTTTCTTCGGCACTCCACCAGCAAAATCGAACAGGCGGAAGACTTGCTCTCCGTCACCTCGTTAGGCTTCCGCGGAGAGGCGCTCTCCAGCATAGCCGCCGTTTCCCAGGTGGAACTTATCACCAAAACCTATGAGGAGCTGACGGGGACCCGGTATGTGATCGAAGGCTCGAAAGAAATCGCCAACGAGGAAATCGGTGCCCCGGAGGGGACTACCTTTTTGGTAAGGAATCTGTTTTACAATGTTCCGGCAAGGCGGAAGTTTTTACGGTCGCCTCAGACAGAGGGCAATTATATCAGCGATTGCATGGAACGCCTTGCCTTATCCCACCCGGAAATTTCTTTCAAGTTCATCCACAATGGGCAGACGAAGATGCACACCTCTGGAAATTCCAAAGAGAAAGATTTGATTTACCATATTTACGGGAGAGATATTACGGCGGCGCTGCTTCCGATCGAAGAGCAGACGGAGTTCTTCCAAATCAAGGGCTTCATCGGAAAACCCCTGATTGCCAGAGGGAACCGCAATTATGAGAATTATTTCATCAACGGGCGCTACATAAAAAGTTCCCTTCTGTCGAAAGCCGTTGAGGAAGCCTATAAAGGATTTTTGATGCAGCGGCAATATCCTTTCTGCGTCCTCTATCTTACCATGGATTCCGATTTGTTAGACGTGAATGTCCATCCTACAAAAATGGAACTGCGCTTTTCTAAAAACGAAGAAATTTATCGGGCGCTTTTTGACCTCATACGCAAAGCCTTAACACACAAAGACTTCATCCCGGAAGTAGGGGTGGATGAGGCGAAGAAACAGCGGAACGGACGATTTTCGGACGCTTCTCATGTCCAGCAGAAAAAACTGCCCCCCGGATCTGCCGCCCCGGAGCCTTTTGAACAGCGGCGGCTGCAGGACCTCCGGGAAGCCGTGGCGAAGGACAGCCCCTATGAGAGAAAGTACCAGCCAGCTCAGAGTGCGCCGCGCCCCGTTCAGGAACCAATCACGCAGGAACCACCTTCTTTTCCAAAAGCTGTTCCCGAAAACCTGGCGGTCTTTGATAAATTGCTGGCCCAAAGCAGCCCGGAGGGCGGGGGCAGGGGGGATTTGGAACTTTCCGTCCAGGAAACCGTCACTTATGGGGAAGAAAACGCCAAAAAAAGCGTGGAGGAAACCCCAAAAACAAAGACGTCTCCGGATGGCCTTTATGAACAGCGGCAGTTAGAAGAGATTTCAGAGGGCTTCCTCACCGAAGACGCCAGAAAAAAACATCAGATTATCGGCTGTCTGTTCGACACCTATTGGCTCGTCCAATATGAAGACAAACTTTTTATCATCGACCAGCATGCCGCCCATGAAAAAGTGCTCTATGAAAAAACCATGAAAAAGGTAAAAAACCAGACTTTTTCCTCCCAGAGGCTAAGCCCTCCTGTGATATTGACGTTAAACCGGACAGAAGCGGAGATCTTAGAAAAGTACCGAAAAGAAATCGCTGCGTTCGGCTATGAGGCGGAGCCTTTTGGCGGTAAGGAATATGCCATTACGGCTATCCCGGCGGATTTCACTGACATTGACATGAAGGCCATGTTCCTTGAGATGTTGGATGATTTCGCCAATACCGGCGGCAAGGATTCGCCGGAACTTATCCTAGAAAAAGTGGCATCTATGTCCTGCAAGGCGGCAATCAAGGGAAGGCAACGCATCAGCAGGCAGGAGACGGAGCAGCTCATTGACGAGCTGCTGCAATTAGAAAATCCTTACCACTGCCCGCATGGAAGGCCTACCATCATTTCCATGAGCAGGTATGAGATAGAAAAGAAATTTAAGCGAATTATATGAATCAAAGAACGGAAAGGTTTTAGATAAATGAAACCAATGGTAATCTTAACGGGCCCCACCGCGGTGGGGAAAACGGCCCTCTCCATCAAACTGGCAAAAACCATCAACGGCGCCGTCATTTCCGCTGACTCCATGCAGATTTATAAACATATGGATATTGGCTCCGCCAAAATCACGCCGGAGGAGATGCAGGGCGTTCCCCACTATATGATTGACGAGTTAGAGCCCTGGGAAGAATTTCATGTGGCGCGCTTTGCAGCAATGGCAAAACATTCTTTAGAAGAAATCTATGCCGCCGGAAAAATTCCCATTCTGACGGGCGGAACCGGATTTTATATTCAGGCGTTGCTCTATGATATTGATTTTACAAAGCAGGCGGGCGATGAAGCCTACCGGAAATCATTAGAGGCGCTTGCAAGGGAGCAGGGAGCCGATACGCTCCATCATATGCTGCAGGAAATCGACCCTGCCTCCGCAGAGGCGATCCACGCCAACAATATCAAACGGGTCATCCGGGCATTGGAGTATTACCGCTTGACGGGAGAGCGGATTTCGGAACACAACCAGCGGGAAAGGCAAAAATCTTCTCCCTACCGCTTTGCCTATTTCGTGTTGACCGATCGGCGGGAAGAGCTCTACCGGCGCATTGACAAACGGGTAGACGCTATGGTAGGACAGGGGCTTGTGCAGGAGGTGGAGCGGTTGAAAGCGATGGGCTGCCACCGGGAAATGGTTTCCATGCAGGGGCTTGGGTACAAGGAAATCCTATCCTATCTGGAGGGGGAGCTTTCTCTGGAAGAGGCGGTTTATATCATCAAGCGGGAGACGCGCCATTTTGCAAAACGCCAGATGACCTGGTTTCAGAGAGAGCGGGACGTCATCTGGCTGGATAAGAGCGCATACGCCTATCAGGAGGAGGATATCTTAACGGATATGATTGATATCCTCACAGAAAAAGGAATCATCAGCAGAAAGGAACAGAACCAGCAATGAATATTATGGAAGAGCAGTACGAAAGCCTTGGCATTTCAAAAGAAGTGTATCGGTTTGGCCAAACCATTGAGGAGTCATTCCAGGAACGGTTTGCAGAAATCGACCGCAGGGCAGAATATAATCAAATGAAGGTCCTTAAGGCAATGCAGAAGCATAAGGTAAGCGCGGAATGCTTCCAGACGTCTTCCGGCTATGGCTACCATGATTTGGGGAGAGATACCTTAGAGAAGGTTTACGCCTCCTGTTTTAAGGGGGAAGATGCTTTGGTGAGGCCGCAGATTACCTGTGGGACCCACGCCTTAGCTTTGGCGCTGATGTCCAATTTGCGGCCAGGGGACGAGCTGCTGTCCCCGGTGGGGAAGCCTTACGACACCTTAGAGGAAGTCATCGGCATCCGCCCGTCAAAAGGGTCGTTGGCCGAGTATGGCATTACCTACCGCCAGGTAGATTTGCTGCCGGACGGAAGTTTTGATTTCGACAATATCAAAAAGGCAGTTCGCAGCAACACCAAAGTCGTGACAATCCAACGCTCCAAAGGGTACGCCACCAGGCCGACCTTGTCCGTGGAGCGG
>CANQUZ010000199.1 GCA_947627165.1 uncultured Roseburia sp. | reverse complement strand
GGGCTTCCGGTCATCATCTGCCTGTTCAACAATCATTATCTTGGCATGGTGCGCCAGATGCAGCAGCTTTTCTATGGAAAACGTTATGAGGCGACCTGCCTGCGGAAGAGAAAAACCTGCCCGAGAAACTGCAAAGGGCCGGGGGAGGCGTGTCCGCCGTATACGCCGGATTTCGTTGCCCTTGCCAAGAGTTACGGCGCCCATGGAATCCGGGTAGAGCGTTCGGAGGACATTCAGAAAGCCCTTGACGAAGCGAGAACTTACCAGGACGCGCCCACCATTATCGAGTTTATGATTTCCTCCGATGAGATTGTGCTTCCGATGGTAAAGGGAGGCAATCCTATGAGCGAGATGATTTTAAAGTGAGCGGTGCAGGAAGGAACGATAGTTACAGAGAGGAGCCGGCAATGAAAAACAGATGGATTGCATTATATGTAGAAAATCAGGTAGGCGTTTTGGCGAAGGTTTCCGGGCTTTTTTCCGGAAAATCCTACAATCTCCAGAGCCTTACCGTCGGTACCACAGAGGACGAGACGGTTTCCCGTATGACCATCTGCGTCACCAGTGATGATATTACGTTTGAACAGATAAAAAAACAGCTAAACCGCATGGTGGAGGTAATCAAAGTCATCGATTTGACCGACGTCCCGCTCCACATGAAGGAAATTTTATTTGCGAAGGTACTGCATATCAATGCGGCGGAAAAGTCGGAAGTATTCCAGATTGCCCAGGTGTTTAACGTGCAGGTGGCAGACATCGGCAATGACAGTGTGCTGTTGGAATGCAAATTGACCGAGCGGCGCAACAACGAGCTTATCGCGCTGTTGAAATCGAAGTTTCACCGCATTGAGGTGGTCCGGGGCGGAGCGGTCGCCATCGAGTCCATCAGCACATCCTGCCGCTAGGGGCGCGGAGGGTTGCTGGAAAGGGCATTTTTTATCAGTGGAATCAGTAGTATCATATTTTCATTCAATAAGAAAGTAGGTGTATAGTTATGGATAACCTTATTTTAACAGATATGGCAGGTTCCTATATTGAGCATTCCGATGTTATAACGGCGTTTACAGCGATTGTTTATAATCAACTAAAAGGAAGCACTTGCAAAGTATATCCCGATAATGTTCAATATAAATGGATAGTGGACGGTCAAGAAAAAACGGTTATTCCAGATGCAACTATAAATTGCAGGGTGCACGCAAAAAAAGGAAATTCATTTTTTGATGTGCCGCGTTTTATCATGGAGGTTATTTCAAAATCTACTGAAAAATATGACCGTGGTGAAAAGATGGAAATTTATCGTAAAATGGAAATAGATGAATACTGGATTGTAGATTGGGAAAAAAGGGAAGTGGAAATTTATAATCTTGACTATGACGAAAACCACGAGCCGCAATACCATCTTTTTAAAACGATTACAGAAAACAATAAAAATGAATTGCGGATCGTTCATTTTCCGAATATCAAAATTCATTTTGACGAATTATTTAATATATAAGCAGGTGAAACGGAAAAAACTCAGGACTGGATAGCAGCCTTGAGTTTTTTTCATAGAGGGGGGAATTTTTAGGAACTGCAGAGGTGTTAAATCCTCTTCTTTAAAAAAGCAATAAATTTTTCAAAGTGCATCGGCGTTCCCTGAATCTGCTTCACTTTCAGCCGGTTTTCTTCGCTAAATCCCACTAAAATATTATGGTTTGCCTCCGAAAGGTAATCGATGATGCCGTCGATATCCGACTTGATGTTTTTCGGGCACTGGAGATATAAATGTTTGTTGGCGCTGATATACAACGTATAGGAAATGCTGAAATGGTACCAGAAAAACTTGTGCAGCGTGGAATACTTGTAAATCCAGATGATTTCATTAATCGGCACAATGGCATTTCCATAGACGGAAGTCTCGATAAAAAAGTGCTCCGTGATAAACATATCTTCGGTGGCAAGCTGCGGCAGGGTGGCAAGCTCTTCTTCCGCTTGCTCTAAGAGCTTTTTCGGATTGCCAAACAGCGCCAGATCCCGGCAGGATGGAGACAGCACCGGAAAAAAGATATAGAGGATACAGGCGGCGATATACAAAAGAGAATATCCTCCCGTGAGAAAAATAGCTGCAAACAGGAGGGTATTTTCTGCTTTATGAAATCCCGGCTCACTGATATAGTAATGGGAAACTTTGCTGTGAATCCCTTCTTCCGTCCAGTTTAAATCCTCGGAGAGATTTGCCAGCAGCTGGTCGTAGCTCTCTCCATTCCGGATAATTTTTCCCTGGACAGCAGCCTCTGCAATGTAGGGAAGGCCCTCTTCGCTGGTGCCTGGGGAGAGCAGGATCAGGATGCACTCCCCCGCCCGGATGGTGTAATAATAATATCCAACGGTATGTCCTAAAACCGTTTGGGTATAGCCGGTAAATTTTAAATCGGAAAGGGAGGCGCTGACGTACTCCGTGCGGCTTTGGTAAGCCGACTCCAAAGGAACGTCCGACGGCAGGGAAGCAGGGGAGAGCAATACGGATAAGGAAAACATCTGCCATAATGCCGCCAGAAGCGCCAGGTATAAGATAGGTGCAAAGAGTTTGCGCTTATAAAACGCCTTGATATTTTTAGAAATATAGTTTTCATAATTCTCTGCCATAATGAAAATCCTTTATATCGTTATTTCCCGATATCCGGGACAACGGTCTTTCCTGTTTTTTGTGATACTATTATAGTATAAGTGTTCCTTCACAAAGAATCAAGCCGCAGAGAGGAAGAGTTGGGATACACGGCGGAAAAGGCGTTGAGATGCATGACGGAAGGGGTGTTGAGATGCACGGCAGAAGAAGCGTTGAGATGCAGCAGGAACTCCTTGATTTTATGTTCAAAAATTGATAGTATAAGCAATATGATACTGGGGTCAGAGGATAGCTTGGCTTTGGGATTACCGGAAGAATCTTTGGAAAATTTGGAAAAGCAGGAAAGTGGGAAAAAGTGGAAGCATACAGCAATTTTGCACAGGTATACGATTTGTTTATGGACAATGTCCCTTATGAGGAATGGTGCGTTTACCTCACAGGTCTTTTGGCGGAATATGGGATTCGGGACGGGCTGCTGCTGGATCTGGGCTGCGGCACGGGAAAGCTTACCCGGCTGTTGAAAGAAGCCGGATTTGACATGATAGGCGTGGACAACTCCTGGGAGATGTTAGAAATCGCCAGAGAGGCGGAAGAGGGGGAGGCGCTTTCGGATGCGCCGGAGAGGGGCGAGGCAAAAGAGGAGAACCCTATTTTATATTTGCTCCAGGACATGAGGGAATTGGAACTCTACGGCACGGTGCGCGCCGTGGTAAGCATCTGCGATTCTGTCAATTATATGTTACAGGAAGAAGAACTGCTGCAGGTATTCCGTCTGGTGAATAATTATTTAGATCCCGGGGGAATTTTTATTTTTGATTTGAACACCTTATATAAATATAGGGAATTGCTGGGAGAGACGACCATCAGTGAGACGAGGGAAGAGGGCAGCTTTATCTGAGAAAATTATTTTGACGAGGAGAGCGGCATCAATGAGTACGACCTGACGCTGTTTGTCCGGGAACGGGGAGACTTATACCGGAGGTATCAGGAGACGCACTACCAGCGCGCCTATGAGCCGGAAACGGTAAAGGAATTGTTGGAAAAAGCCGGGATGGAATTTGTGGCCGCCTATGATGCCTTTACCAGGGAGCCGGTAAAAAAGGAAAGCGAGCGGATATACGTGATCGCAAGAGAACATGGAAAGAAGAAAGAGGAATAAGATGAGTGATTATATCATAAGAGCAACCGCGGCAAACGGCCAAATCAGGGCATTTGCCATTACATCCAGAGAAATGGCAGAGGAGGCGAGAAAAGACCACCATACCAGTCCGGTCATAACGGCGGCATTAGGGAGGCTGCTTTCCGGCGGGGCCATGATGGGAGCCATGATGAAGGGGGAAAAAGACCTTTTGACGATACAGATACAGTGCGGCGGTTTGGCAAAAGGGCTGACAGTCACCGCCAATTCCAGGGGAGAGGTAAAGGGCTTTCCCATGGCTGCGCAGGTAGACCTTCCCTTAAATGACCGTGGGAAATTAGACGTGGGAAAAGCGTTAGGACCTGGGGTGATGAGCGTGATTAAAGACATGGGGTTAAAAGAGCCTTATGTGGGGCAGATTGCCCTGCAGACC
>CANQUZ010000198.1 GCA_947627165.1 uncultured Roseburia sp. | reverse complement strand
TTATGAGCAGAACGCCCGTTCATGAGCAATCAGCTTACGATAGTAAGCTTTGAAGCACGTAGTGCGGGATTGCGAATAGCGTGGGCTGAACTGTTACATCTATCTCTTCGGAAATCCAAGAGGATATGGCAATTTTCCTGCCCATATGTTACACTTTTACCTGTACCAAAAAAAAGAAAGCGGGGATCTCCATGGAACATTTAATTGCATTTCATTTTAACGACATTGAACTTTTTAAACTCCGGCAGCTTGCCGCCACGTTAAAAATCCCTTTAAAAGTGATAGAAACCACAGACTATGGGCAGACCATCGGCGCCCTCGCCTCCGGGAAAAAGAGCCCTCTCATAAAGCCCTTTACGGGGGATGCGCCGAAAGAAAGCCTGCTGTTAATCTGCGGTTTCTCTGAAAAGCGTATGGATAAACTGCTCCTTTCCCTGAGGAGAAGCAGCATTCAGATGGACTATAAGGCGGTTTTGACCCCCGCCAACAGCCAGTGGAACGTGCTGCGGCTGATGCTTGAGCTGCGGGCGGAAAAAGCCGCTTATGAACGCAAGGCTCCATAAGCTGGTCTGCCCGGCCGCCTTCCTGTCCTTAATTTCTTCCAAATTCGGACAAGACCAAACCTTTATTCCTGTCTAGTACCATGCCGGGACTCCATGCGTTGACAAACAGCAATAAGGGTTTTCCTTTTAAATTCTGTATTTTCTTCATATCAGAAGTGCCCGCGAGCTTGTCCATATCAATGTCTTCATTTTCAATCCAGCGGATATGCTCGTAAGGCAGTTTGTCCATGCGGATTTCTACATTGTACTCGTTTTCTAAGCGGTACTTTAACACGTCAAACTGCAGGACGCCCACAACGCCTACAATCACTTCCTCCATGCCCATGTTGTATTCCTGGAAAATCTGGATGGCACCCTCCTGGGCAATCTGCTCCATTCCTTTCATGAACTGTTTCCGTTTCATGGTATCTACCTGGCGCACTCTGGCAAAATGTTCCGGGGCGAACGTAGGAATCCCCTCAAAGCGGAACGGTTTCGCGGTGGTGATGGTATCTCCGATGGAAAAAATCCCCGGATCAAAGACGCCGATAATGTCCCCTGCGTAAGCCTCCTCCACGATATGGCGTTCCTGCGCCATCATCTGCTGGGGCTGGGACAACTTGATTTTTTTATTTCCCCCCTGCACATGGGTGACCTCCATACCCGCCTCAAATCTGCCGGAGCAGATGCGCATGAAAGCAATGCGGTCACGGTGGGCTTTATTCATGTTTGCCTGAATCTTAAAGACAAAGGCGGAAAACTGCTCTCCGAAAGGATCTATCTCTCCGATGTCCGCTTTTCGCGGCAGCGGGGAATAAGTCATGTTCAAAAAGTGCTGTAGGAACGTTTCTACGCCGAAATTGGTGAGGGCGGATCCGAAAAATACGGGGGAAAGCTCTCCCCGTGTCACCATCTCCTGGTCAAATTCCGCACTTGCCCCGTCAAGGAGTTCAATTTCTTCGAGCAGCTTATCTAGCGCATCCTGACCGATTTCCTCCGCCAGGGCGGCATCGTCAATCGAGATATGCTTTTCCGTTCCCTCTTTCGTTCCCTTTAACGTATCCGCAAAGGTCATGACCTCTCTGGTATCGCGGTCGTAGACCCCTTTAAATCCCTTGCCGGAACCAATCGGCCAGTTGATGGGGCAGGTTGCAATGCCCAGTTCTTTTTCAATCTCGTCTAACAAATCAAAGGTATCATTGGCGTCCCGGTCCATTTTATTGATAAACGTAAAAATCGGGATATGGCGCATGACGCAGACTTTAAATAATTTTCTCGTCTGCTCCTCCACGCCTTTGGAGCCGTCAATGACCATGACCGCGGAATCCGCAGCCATCAGGGTACGGTAAGTATCCTCTGAGAAGTCCTGATGCCCCGGCGTATCTAAGATATTGATACAATATCCGCCATAATTAAACTGCAAAACAGAGGAAGTCACCGAGATTCCCCTCTCCTTTTCTATCTCCATCCAATCGGAAACGGCGTGGCGCGCCGTCGCCTTCCCCTTTACGGAACCCGCTAAATTAATGGCTCCGCCGTAGAGCAGGAATTTTTCCGTCAAAGTGGTCTTTCCCGCATCCGGATGGGAAATAATCGCAAAAGTGCGTCTTTTCTCTATTTCTTTTCTTAAATCAGCCAAAACAATTTCATCCTCCAAATCCATATTCTGCACATAACGCCGGCAATCCGCCGAAGGGATATGCGCTGTCCGGAAACTCTTTCTTTTCCGCATACGTTGGCACTATAACATATTTTCCGGGAAAAAGCAAAACATTATGGCAGAGAATCAGGAGGGATCTTGGAAAATGTCCATAGGCGTTCCCGCACATTCCGGTTTTACGTCAAAATAAGATAAAACCGTGGCGGCGATATCTGCAAATGTTTCTCTTGTGCCGCAGTTCGCCCCTGCCTTGATGGGAGATCCGTAAGCGAGGAAAGGCGTATATTCCCTGGAATGGTCCGTAGAGGGCGTACTGGGGTCGCAGCCGTGATCCGCCGTAATCATGAGAATATCCCCTTCGCCCATTGCGGCTAACAGCTCCGGCAAACGGCTGTCAAAATAGGTTAATGCCCTGGCATATCCATCCACATCATTTCGGTGTCCGTAGAGCATATCATAGTCTACTAAATTGGTAAAGCAAAGCCCCTGAAACTCCTGCTTCATATAAGCTAAGGTCTTGTCGATGCCGTCCTCATTTCCTGTGGTGCCTTTTTCCGCAAAAATATCAATGATTTTCCCCACGGAAAGCACGTCAAACCCATTGGCGCTTAGCTGGTCTAACATGGTGGTTCCCGGCGGCTGCAGAGAGAAGTCGTGGCGCCTTACGGTTCTGGCAAAGTTTCCCGGCTCCCCGGTAAAAGGTCTTGCAATCACGCGCCCTACCCCGTGCTTTCCCTGGAGCATTTCTCTGGCAGTCCGGCAGTATTCATATAAGGTTTCCACCGGAACAATGTCCTCATGAGCTGCAATCTGAAAAACGGAATCCGCCGAAGTATAGACGATTAAATCGCCGGTTTTGAGATGTTCTTCCCCGTAATCCCGGATAACATCTGTGCCGGAATAGGGTTTGTTGCACAGCACTCCGCGGCCGGTTTTTTTGGAAAATTCAGCTAAGATTTCCTCCGGGAAACCGTCCGGGTAAGTCGGCAGCGGGTTGGGGGAAATCACCCCTGCAATCTCCCAATGGCCGATGGTGGTGTCCTTTCCCTTGGAAGCCTCCCGCATCCGCGCCACAGCCCCAAGCGGGGCGGCTTCTTTCTCTCCGATGGTTACGCCGTCAATGTTGAATAATCCCAATTTTTTCATATTTGGCATGGAGAAATAAGGGCTTTTGGAGGCTGCGAAAAGGGTGTTGCTTCCTGCATCCCCGTAATCCGCCGCGTCCGGCATTTCTCCAATTCCTACGCTGTCTAGCACGATTAAAAAAATTCGTTTCATGTCGTCCTCGTTTCTTTCTTTTCTTCTAATGCTGTATTATCAGCATATCGTTTTTGGCATTCTCTCTTTGTCCGAAATCTGCTTTAAATTTCATTCTGCCATTTACTCACCTCTGCCAGGACTTCCCAATGTCCACTGTGACTGTTCCCCACACGTTTGATCATGTCCTGTGTTTTCATTTTTCTTAGATAATACTTCACACGATCCACCGTCCAGCCAAGTTCCATTGCATACTCTCTCTGCGCCATAGAAGGATTGTTTTTTATCAAAGTAAGTATCCTTTTATCTTCCTCGGACAATGGCATCTTGTTCTTTTGGGTAGTTTGGTGCGTTTGGGTAGTTTGGGTAGTCGCTCCATTGACACCAAACTCTCTTTTCCCCTTTCGATACATATTTACTCTGAAATCTCCATCAAAATCAATCAATTCCGGTTTTGGTAAGCCATATTCCTCACAGGCTTCAAACAATCTCGGTATTCCGGTTCCCCATTTTTCAATGATCTTCATGTATGCAAAAGCTCTTGCAATCGCAGGATTCCTTGGCTTGGAACTTTACGCCATTTGACGGTAATGCCTAGCGGCATTGTACCATAAACTTTTCTCAAAATCTATGAGGACTCGGACTTTATTTGGAAATACGTAACAGTTCAGCCATCAATGTCATTAAGTTAACAGCTAACAGATTGAAATGGTTAGATTCTTTTTATGGGGTCT
>CANQUZ010000197.1 GCA_947627165.1 uncultured Roseburia sp. | reverse complement strand
GAGGCGGTGACAGTCCTCGCCGATGAGCTGGTATTAGAGGAGGCGGGCTGTTACAGGGATCCGGATGTCACAGAGGAGGATCCGGGGCTGATTGCCAATGTGGATGCCTTAAACAAATATGTCCAGACCACCATCGACTATGAGCTTGGGGAAAAATCCGAAACGTTAGACGCCAATACCATACATACCTGGCTTTCGGTGGAGGACGGCAAGATTGACATAGACCGGGAGGCGGTGGAGGCGTATGTCAAAGAATTGGCAAAAAAATATAATACTGCCTACCATACGAAACACTTTAAAACCTCCTATGGAAAAGAGATTACGATTTCCAACGGATTTTATGGATGGAAGATTGATCAGCCGGCGGAAACGGAACAGATCTTAGCCGATTTAGAGACTGGGGAGAACGTGAGCCGGGAACCGGTATATTCCCAAAGGGCCAACAGCCACGGGGAGAATGACTACGGGGATTCCTATGTGGAAATCAATCTGACGGCGCAGCACTTATTCTTTTATAAAAACGGGGGGCTGGTGCTGGAGAGTGATTTTGTTTCGGGAAACGTATCGAAAGGAAATGCGACTCCTGTCGGAGCCTTTGGCCTTACTTACAAGACCACCGATGCCGTGCTGCGGGGGGCGGACTATGAGACGCCGGTAAATTACTGGATGCCCTTTAACGGGGACGTTGGAATGCACGACGCTACCTGGAGGAATAAGTTTGGCGGAAACATTTATAAGACCAATGGTTCCCACGGATGTATCAACCTGCCGCTGTCTGTGGCAAAGAGCATTTACGCCGGAGTGGATACCGGTTACGCCGTGTTCGTCTATGAATTGCCCGGCACTGAGAGTAAGGTGCAGCAGCAGGAGGATGCAGCGAATGTGGTAAATCTGATCAACAGCATAGGGATCGTGACCTTAGAGAGCGAGACGGCGATTGTCGGAGCCAGAAATCTCTATAACGCGCTGTCTGATGGCACAAAAGCCTATGTCACAAATTATGAGACGCTTGTGGCGGCGGAAGCAGCCTTAGCAGCCTTAAAGAGCGGCGGGGCAGTGCCGGAGCAACCGCTACAGGAGCAGCAGCCAGTGCCGGAAGAGCAACCGGTACAAGAGCAGCAACAGTCCGTGGAACAGGCACCGCAGCCGGAAGAACAGCCAGTACAGGAGCAGCAGCCAGTGCCGGAAGAACAGCCGGTACAGGAGCAGCAACAGCCAGTGGAACAGGCACCAGTGCCGGAAGAGCAGCCGGTACAGGAGCAGCAGCCGGTGCCGGAAGGACAGCCGCAGCCATAACCGAAAATGATTTGATTATAAAGCCATAAGAAACCGAAACGAGGAGATGATTCGAACGTGAACAGAGAGGAACTGATGGGCTATATTGCCGAAGCATATGGTACAGAGGCGGAATATCCGTGGCTGCCAGGCTCGAATCACGTTGTATTCCGGCATCAGGATAATCGAAAATGGTTTGCCCTGGTGATGAACGTACCGAGGGAAAAATTGGGGTTATCCGACGGCGGCGCGCTGGATCTTTTGAATGTGAAATGCGAACCGGTTATGATAGGTTCGCTCCTTGGGAAGGAGGGTTTCTTTCCGGCCTATCACATGAACAAAACAAACTGGATTTCTGCTGCGTTAGACGGCAGCGTGGAGGATGAATTGTTAAAAATGCTGCTGGATGTAAGTTTTCAAATGACCAGGAGGAGGAAGCGCGATGGTTTGGGAACCGGTACTGGAAAAATTTAAAGAATTATTTGGCGGTGAAGGCGATATTGGCGTTTACTTTGCGCCGGGGCGCGTGAATCTGATTGGGGAACACACGGATTATAACGGGGGCCATGTTTTTCCCTGTGCGCTGACCATTGGAACCTATGGGGCGGTAAGGAAGAGGGCGGATAAAAAGCTCCGCTTTTACTCGATGAATTTTGAATGTGACGGAGTGATCGAGTCCTCGATAGAAGCGTTAAGGCCGGAAAAAGAGGCCGGATGGACAAACTATCCCAAAGGTGTGATATGGGCCTTTGGGGAGCATGGCATGAAAGTGGAGCAGGGCATGGATCTGGTGTTATTCGGAAACATTCCCAACGGCTCCGGACTTTCCTCCTCCGCCTCTGTGGAGGTATTGACAGGCTTCATTCTTAAGGATCTGTTTGGATTTGACGTAAGCGGCCAGGATTTGGCGGTAATCGGACAGTACGCCGAACAGAAGTTTAATGGGGTGAATTGCGGTATCATGGATCAATTTGCGATTGCCATGGGGAAAAAGGGACAGGCGATTTTCCTGGATACTGCCACTCTGCAATACGAATATGTGCCACTGAAACTTGAGGGAGCCAAAATTATTATTTCCTGCAGCAACAAGAAGCGCGGTTTAGGAGATTCCAAATATAACGAGCGGCGCCTTGAGTGTGAGAGCGCTTTAGCCCAGATAGGGGAAGTGATTGGAATCAATGCGCTGGGGGATTTGAGCGAAGAGCAGTTTGAGCGGTACAAACCCGCCATCAAAGAGGAGATCTGCCTGAAGCGCGCAAGGCACGCTGTGTGTGAGAACCAGCGGACCATCAAAGCGGCGGAGGCGCTGAAACATCACGACCTCGCTTTGTTTGGGAAGCTGATGAACGATTCCCATGTGTCTTTGCGGGATGATTATGAGGTGACGGGCGTTGAGCTGGATACCTTAGTGGAAGCGGCGTGGAAACTGGAGGGAGTCCTTGGCTCCCGCATGACAGGCGCAGGGTTTGGCGGATGTACGGTCAGCCTGGTGAAGGACGACGCTGTGGTTTCCTTCCTTGAAAAAGTAGGGGAGGCTTACCGGAATAAAATCGGGTATGCGGCGGATTTTTATGTGGTTGAAATCGGCGGAGGGCCGGAAAAGATAGCGTGAGGAAAGCGTATTTTACGAAAAAGTACAGGCAGCAGGAGAAAAGCGGCTCTTTACTTTCTCGTGGTGATATGATAAAGTGAAACGAGATTAGGAAGCAAAAGTACTTAGCGGAATAGGAAATGAGGGAAGAGGGATGATTTCAAAGAAAATAGAAAAAGCCCTTAAGGGCAGTTCTGCGATTCGTGCCATGTTTATAGAGGGAAAAGAGATGGCGGAGAAATACGGGGCGGAAAACGTATTTGATTTTTCGCTGGGAAATCCGGCCACTCCGCCGCCAGAGGCGTTTCATCAGGCGGTGAAAGATTTGTTGGACGAGACAGACAGTTTGGAGCTTCACGGTTATATGGAAAATGCCGGTTATGCGGATGTGCGCAGCGCCATTGCGGAGAATCTGAACCGAAGGTTTGGCACGGAGTTTGACGCACACAACATTATTATGACGGTAGGCGCTGCAGGGGGGCTGAATACGATTTTTAAGACCATCTTAGATCCGGGGGACGAAGTCATCGTATTTGCGCCGTTTTTCGGGGAATACCGCCAGTACGCGGCGAATTTTGATGCGGAGATTGTCGCCGTCCGCCCCAATTTAGAAACGTTTCAGCCGGATATAAAAGATTTCGAGGAAAAGATTACGGCGAAAACAAAGGCGGTTATTATCAATACGCCGAATAACCCCACCGGCGTCATCTATAAGCAGGAGACTCTGCGGCAGATAGCCTCTGTTTTAGAGCGGAAGCAGGCGGAGTTTGGCCATGACATCTATCTGGTTTCCGACGAGCCTTACCGGGAACTGGTCTACGATGGAAATAAAGAGGAGTTTTTGACAAAGTACTATCGCAATACGATTGTGGGGTATTCTTTCAGCAAATCACTGTCCTTGCCGGGAGAGCGGATTGGCTATGTGGTTGTGCCAGGGGAAGCCGCCGATGCCGAACTGTTGATTAGCGGCATTGAGATTTCCAACCGCACCTTGGGATTTGTCAACGCGCCGTCCTTGATTCAAAAGGCAGTGGCAAGATGTTTAGAGGAAAAGACGGATGTGGGCTTTTATGATGAAAACCGGAAGAAGCTCTATGAGGGCTTGACCAAACTGGGCTTTACCTGCATTAAGCCGGAGGGAGCGTTTTATCTCTGGGTTAAGTCGCCGGTAGAAGAGGAAGAGGAGTTTGTTCAGGAAGGCAAGAAGCTCCACATATTAATGGTAAAGGGAAGCGCGTTTGGCTGCCCTGGGTTTGTGCGGCTGGCGTATTGCGTGTCCCTTTCGACCATTGATAGGGCACTTCCGGCTTTTGCGGAATTAGCCAAAGTATACGGGCTGTGAAAAATCAGCGCAGACAGAAAGAAAAGAATGGAAAGGCCGCCTG
>CANQUZ010000196.1 GCA_947627165.1 uncultured Roseburia sp. | reverse complement strand
AGACTGCTTATGGCTGAACTGTTATAGAAATCGTAACAGTTCAGCCCACGCCATTCGCAATCCCGCACTACGTGCTTCAAAGCTTACTATCGTAAGCGGATTGCTCATGAACGGGCGTTCTGCTCATAAACAGTCTCGTATGCTCATTCATGCAAGCATGATTCGCCTACGAGACTGCTTATGGCTGAACTGTTACTTAAAATCTGGAAAAATGGTAAATCGTTTTGGAGCGGAACTCTTCCCCTGGGTGCAGCACAATGCTTGGGAAGTTATCGTGGTTAATGGCGTCAGGATAATACTGAGTCTCTAAGCAGACGCTGGAGCCCTTGTCATAGATGACGCCATTTTTGCCGGTCTGTCCAATCGGCTGTCCGGGGACATAAAGCTGCAGGCCGGGCATATCGGTAAAGCAGGTCATGCGGATGCCGCTCTCTTTGGACTGCAGGACGGCGGCTTCCCTTAAGCCGGAGCCGTTGATAATAAAGTTATGGTCATAGGTGCCGAATTTTTTAAATTGCTCATACTCGGAATGCATGAGCTTTCCGATGGTGTGCATGGTGCGGAAGTCAAAGGGAGTGCCGCTGACCGGAAGGAATATGCCGGTAGGCGCCTGGGTGTCGTCAAGCTCCGTAATCATATCTGCGTCAATAAATAATTCGTGGCTGTAAATATTTCCGCTGCCCGCCCCGTTCAAGTTAAAATAGCCATGGTTCGTGACATTTAACAGGGTATCCGCATCTGCAGAGGCTTCATACAAAATAGAAAGCTCGCTGTCTTCGGACCAGCCATAGGTGACGGTTAAAACCAGGTTGCCCGGATAGCCTTCCTCCCCGTCTGCGGAGTGGATGGTTAAGATTAACTTGTCGTCTTTTACTTTTGATTCCCACAGCCTGGATGCGTATCCGACAATGCCTCCGTGCAAATGGTTGGAACCGCAGTTGACGGCAAGCTGGTAGTCTTTGCCGTTGAGGGTGAAGCGTCCGTCCTTAATGCGGTTTGCGACGCGTCCCACGACGGCTCCAAGGCTGGCGTCGTCTTTCTCATATCCGTCAATGGTGTCAAGGCCGAGGCAGACGTCTGTCATAGCCCCGTTCCTGTCCGGAACCACAATCTTTACCAGGCGGCAGCCAAAGTCAATGATCTCTACATAGGCTCCCCTGTCGTTCTCCAAATGGTATAGCGAAATTGTTTCTCCTGAAGTAGTCGTACCAAAATCAGATTTTGTTATTTTCATGGAATCCCCTTTCATGCAGACATAAATTAGCCGAGGGCTTAAGCTGCCATGCCAAGGTACTTCGTACCGGGCACAATGTTTTTAATATTATGCCATATTTAGAAAAACATGGCAAGTAGGTTGCCTATTTTTCGGAATTGTGCGATAATACCAAAAGAGGTATGGAAATGAAGACGACGTTAAGAAAGATGGAAAGTAAAGCGATAGACGGGGAGGCTTTAAGAGAGGCGGCGGCTATCATCCGGGAAGGCGGGCTGGTGGCGTTTCCGACGGAGACGGTTTACGGCCTCGGCGCGGACGCCCTAAGGCCCGATGCGGCAAAGAAGATATATGAGGCGAAGGGCAGGCCGTCGGACAACCCGCTGATTGTCCATGTCTGTGAGTTTGGGGAGCTTGCCGCAATCGCTAAGGCGCTCCCTCCGGAGGCAGAGCTGTTAGCGGAAGCATTTTGGCCGGGCCCCCTGACGATGGTGGTGTGGAAAAACGACCGCGTTCCCTACGCCACGACAGGCGGGATGGATACCGTGGCGGTCCGGATGCCGGACCATCCGGTGGCGTTAGCCCTTATCCGGGAAAGCGGCTGCCTGATTGCGGCGCCGAGCGCGAATACTTCCGGAAAACCAAGCCCCACGGAGGCGGCTCATGTGGCGCTGGATCTGGATGGGAAAATACCGTTGATCTTGGACGGGGGAGCCGTTGGGATCGGCATCGAGTCGACGATTCTGGATTTGACGGAAGAGACGCCTATGATTTTACGCCCTGGCTATATTACAAAAGAAATGATTGAGGAGGTGCTGCAAAAAGAAGTCCGCGTGGATCCGGGGATCATAGGGGATAGCGCTGACAGGAAGCCAAAGGCGCCGGGGATGAAGTACAGGCACTATGCTCCAAAGGCGGATTTAATGCTGGTTGAGGGGGAAGAGGCAGCCGTTATTCAAAAGATTAATGAGCTTGCGGCAGAGAAGCGGAGGGACGGCAGGAAGGCGGGCGTTATTGCCACGGATGAGACGAAGGGCCGTTATGAGGCGGATTATGTGGTAAGCATTGGGGCAAGAACCGATGAAGATGCCATTGCAAGGCATCTTTACAAAATACTGAGGGAGTTTGACGAACTGGAAGTGGATGTGATTTATTCAGAAAGTTTTGCCACGCCCCGGATTGGAGGGGCGATTATGAACCGTCTGATGAAAGCTGCGGGGCATCGGATTCTGACGGTTGAATAGGAGAGGGATTATTTTACATGAAACAATACGACAGAATACTATTTGTGGAGGGCAGCGATAGCTGCAGGGCCCCCATGGCTGCAGAGCTTTTGAAGGAATGCACGCTAAAACATCCGGTGGATGTGGAGGCGAGGGGGCTGGTCGTTTTATTTCCTGAGCCGCTGAACCAGAAAGCGGAAGCCGTGCTGATCAGCAACGGCATTCATATGGGGGATTACATATCCAAACAGCTGGCGGAAGAGGATTTTGCGGAAAACACGCTCATCCTTGTGATGGAACATCTGCACAAGGAAAAGATATTGGAGAAGTACAGCACGGTAAATCCGGAAGACGTCCAGGTGCTGACGGAGTTTGTGGGGGAGGAATTAGAAATTTTAGATCCCTACGGGGGCACCCTGCAGTCTTATGGGTTGTGCTATGAGACAATGCGGAAAACAATCAAAAAACTGGCGGACTGCTTAAACGGGGAGGAAGGTACGGAGAAGCCCCAGTGAGGCTTTGAAAGAGGGAGGAAATATGGGAAAAATCGTAGTCATGGATCATCCATTAATTCAACACAAAATCGGCATTATCAGGCGGAAGGAGACGGGGCCTAAGGATTTCCGCGCCCTGGTGAGTGAAATTGCGATGCTGATGTGCTATGAGGCAACCAGGGATTTAAAGCTGTCAGACGTGGAGATTACGACTCCCGTCTGCAGGACGACGGCAAAGGAAATAAAGGGCAGAAAGCTCGCCGTAGTGCCAATCTTAAGGGCGGGGCTTGGCATGGTGGAGGGGATCCTTTCCATCATACCGGCGGCGAAGGTTGGCCATATCGGGTTATACCGGGATCCGGAAACCTTAGAGCCTGTAGAATATTTCTGCAAATTGCCGAATGACTGCGCCAACAGGGAAGTGTTTGTGGTGGATCCGATGCTTGCCACCGGGGGCTCCGCTTCTGCGGCGATTCAGATGCTAAAGGCGAAGGGGGTAAAGCAGATTTGCCTGATGTGCATCATTGCGGCCCCGGAGGGAGTGAAGAAGATGCAGGAGGCGCACCCGGATGTGGATGTCTACATCGGGGCGTTGGACGATCATCTAAATGAGCACGGCTATATCGTGCCGGGGCTTGGGGATGCCGGCGACCGCATTTTCGGGACAATCTGACAGAGAAAGAATGGAGATTATCATGAGCGGAAAAAGGCAGGATTATATCAGTTGGGACGAATATTTTATGGGAGTCGCGATTTTATCGGGGATGCGCTCGAAGGATCCGAATACGCAAGTGGGCGCCTGCATTGTAAGCCCGGACCATAAGATACTTTCCATGGGATACAATGGGTTTCCTAAGGGCTGTTCCGATGATGAGTTTCCCTGGGAGAGAGAGGGGGAGCCTCTGGAGAATAAATATTTTTACACGACGCACAGCGAGCTGAACGCGATTTTAAATTACCGGGGCGGGAGTTTGGAGGGGGCGACCATCTATGTGACGCTGTTTCCCTGCAATGAGTGCGCGAAGGCGATTATTCAGGCGGGGATCCGGCGCATTGTCTATGACAGCGACAAGTACGACGGGACGCTGGCGGTGATCGCCTCTAAGAAGATGCTGCAGGCTGCGGGCGTGGCGATAGAGCGTTACCGGCATACGCAGCGGAGGATTGAGATGACGCTTTAAGGCGGGGCTGCAGGGAATAATCGTAACAGTTCAGCCCACGCCATTCGCAATCCCGCACTACGTGCTTCAAAACTGCTCATGAACGGGCGTTCTGCTCATAAGCAGTCTCGTATGCTCATTCATGCAAGCATGATTCGCCTACGAGACTG
>CANQUZ010000195.1 GCA_947627165.1 uncultured Roseburia sp. | reverse complement strand
CATTTTTGATCTCAATCCCGCGGGCGTCCGTAAGCGTCAGTATCTTTCCATTCGTCCCCCTTAAGTAATCCTCATACATCACTTCCAGGCCGATGATCCCCTGGTTATCCCCTCCGGTAAACCCCAGCACTTTCGAGGCGAGGCTGTCATAGGGATAATATCTTTTGTAATCCTCATCCACCTTAATTCCGGACAACCCATAGGATCGGATACGGTCTCCGATTTCTTTCTCCACATTGGTCTTTACCCGCTCGATGGAGCTGTTCTTTTCCACCCGCTTGCGCACAGTCTCTTCCGGCAGCCCCAATTCCTTTACTAAGGCGTCAATGACTGCCTCCGGCTCTTTGATCTGGCTGTGGATCACCGAGATCGTGCAGACAGATTTGTTGGTGGCAAGCACGGTTCCCGTGGAATCTATGATTTTTCCGCGGGCTGCCTTAATGTCCCTCTCCCGCTCATGGAGACTCTCCGCTTTCTGTCCATAGTATTCCGAGCAGAAAACCATCAGATACACCAGCCTGCCTATGAGAAACATGATGACAAAAAATATCACGAGAAACATGACCATAATCTTTTTCCGGTGAAACGTCTTATTCCTGTAAAAAGGGATTTCCGGCCGCATAAAAAAACCCCACAAAAGTTTTCATAACATTTTATTCTGACTTTTGTGAGGTTATACTTACCTTTCCGGTAAATGCTATGCTATTATCCTTCCGGCGGTGGATCCGCTTCTTTCCCATCCTCCGGCCCGGGGTCCGTATGGTCTGCCTCCGCTCCTTCGCCGTTGTTTTCCGGCAAATCCCCGGTCGTATCCGGCACATCAAGGCTCTCCTCAACAGGCGTGTTGGCAATGTCGGATGCTGCGGTCTGCCCCGCTTCTTCCCCTTTGATATCCCAGCCCGCATGAATCCCTGTAGTCTCTTCATCGCGGTAAATATTCATATAGGGGAGCACTTCCTCTAAGATCTCACGCACGATATCCTGGGCAAAGGTGCTGTGGAACTGCTCCTGTACATTCGGTTCGTCCACCACGCAGTAAATCATTAACTGCGGGTCCTCTAAGGGTGCGAAACCGATAAAGGACACCAGATAATTGACGCCGTCGCGCCCCGCCTTCTGCGCCGTTCCGGTTTTTCCTCCCATGGAATAGCCGTCCACCTTCGCAGTTGCGCCTGTGCCGCTTTGAACCGTGGAATACATATACTGCTTTAAAATATCGCCCGTAGCCTTTGATACTGTCTCCCGCAGCAAGGTGGGCGGAATGTCTTTGATGACATTGCCGCTCTCATCGGTAATCCGTTTCACGACTCTCGGCTGGTACAGGCAGCCGCCATTAATCAGGGAACAATACGCGCTGCCCAACTGTATCATCGTCGTATTGAAGTTTTGCCCGAAAACATTGGTCGCCAAATCGACAGGTCCCATATCTTCTACATTGTAAATGAGCGTATCCGTCCTCGCCTCTCCCGGCAAATCAATGTTGGTCCTCTGGCCAAAGCCGAAAATTTGCTGATAAGTGGTAAAATTTTCTTTGCCAATCTTATAGGACATCTGCATCAGCGCATCATTGCAGGAGTTCATCAAGGTCTGCTCTAAGGTTTCCATATTGTGCCCCGCCCGCTGTACACAGTGGATGGTATGACCTCCAACCATCTCATAGCCGTCACAGTAGAAGGTGTCGCTTTCCAAAACGGTTCCCGTCTCAAGCCCCGCCGCCACAGTAAATGGTTTTGCAGTAGATCCAGGCTCAAACGTATAGGTGGTACAGAAATTCTGCCAAATCGTATTTAAGGCGTCCAACCTGGCGTCCTCATCCATGACGCTTAACTCTTCCTCCGTATAGTACGCGGATAAGTCCCTGGGATTTGACAAATCATAATTGGGATAATTCGCCATGGCAAGCACGTCGCCATTCTGGGGATTCATAACCAAAACCCCGATATGGGTCGCTCCCGCATCCCCCTCCCGGAAATTTCCCGTATACGCCTCGTTAAATTCCGCTATCTTCTTCTCCACGATAGCTTCGATATTGGCATCCAAGGTCATTACGACCGTATACCCGTTCCGGGGGCTTTTAATCGTTTTTTCAAAATTGTTATCCGTATTCAGATAACCATACTCCCTGCCGTTTACTCCGTTTAAGGTTTCATTGTAATACTGTTCTAAGCCGTTGATGCCAAGATTGCCGGAAGTCGTAAACCCTACCACAGAGCTTGCCAAAGCCCCATAGGGATACTGCCTCTCATATTCTTTTTCAAACCATACGCCCCTGATGTTGGGATTTATCTTTTTCCCGTTTTCGTCTTCCGCCTCCTGCATCTCTACAAATGGCTGGATTTCCTCGTAGGATGCTTTTTTCTTCAGGACGATGTAGCGGCTGTCTTTGTTGTTTTCTGCGTAACCGTAGAGTTCGTCGCTGCTTAAGTCCGGAAAACAGCGCAGAAGCGCCTCAATGGTGGGCGCAATGTAATCCGTCTTGTCGGTCATGACAAAACAGTCTAATATCACGTTATAAACGGCGATGCTTGTGGCAAGCACCGTCCCTTTGGCGTCTACAATATCCCCTCTCTGGTAGGGAAGCGTCTTGCTGTCGTATTCCTGCTGAGACAATACAATTTTTTCATATTTCTCACCGCTGGTCTGTTCAATGTACATCAGCCTTGCAATCAGCCCTATCAGCAAAAGTGCAATGCAGCTGAACATGACAATCAGTTTTTTCTGCATACGCCGGGGAAATTTCAGCCACGGTTTCCTTTTTCTTCTCGCTGCCATGAATGTTCCTGCACTTTCTATTTTTCGGGAATTTCCCCAAACTGGTTCATGTAATCGTCATCCCCGACGGTATAGTAGATAATCTGGGCTTCCTTTGCATAAGACATCCCCAATTCATTCATTGCCGAATCCCTGACATTCTCTAAGGCAACGGAATTGCTGATGCGTTTAAAAGCCTCGTCATTGTCCGCCTTTAAGTTTGTTATCTGGCTCTGCAGATCTGCAATGTAGTTCATCCTCGCCGTGACATCCGACTGCACCCTGACATAAGCTCCTGCAAATATGCCGAAAATCAGCACCGCCATGGTAAGGAACGCCACATAGCTTCTGCTCATCCGCAGTTCGCGCTCTTTGTTCCTCCTTGCAATGCGCTTTTTTCTCCGCAGTTCTTCTTCCCGTTCTCTCTCAATGCGCTCTCTGTATTTTCTTCTGTAGTCGGGAGCCGTCTCCGCCCTGCGGACGGTATTGCCGTCCACATAGTACCGCTGACTCGGTTTGCTCCTTTCCGCCGTCTGATTTTTCATAATCTCCTCCCATTCTGCCGCCATTAGGCAGGCTTTCCAGCAAAGGGGATTTCCATCCTCCTCCCCTTTCCTGCTAACATTTTTCAAATACTCTCAACTTCGCACTTTTGGATCTGGAATTTTCCTCTAACTCTTTCTCTGAGGGTACTATCGGTTTCCTCGTGACAACCCTGCCCTTGGAAACCTTCCCGCACACACATACCGGAAAATCAGCCGGACAGGTGCATGGGTTCTCATTGCGTCTGAAATTCGCCTTTACAATTCTGTCTTCTAAGGAGTGGAACGTGATAATGCAAATCCTCCCCCCTGGTTTCAGTAAATCTATCATGTCATCTAAATGGTTCTGAAGTACTTCTAATTCCCGGTTCAGCTCAATCCGTATCGCCTGGAACGTGCGTTTTGCCGGGTGCCCGCCGGACGCCTGCACTTTCATGGGGATGGAGGCCCTTATAATGTCCGTCAGCTCACCCGCCGTCCCGATTGGCTTTTTCTGCCGCTCCATCACAATGTGTTTTGCAATGTTTTTGGCAAATTTATCTTCGCCATACTCCCTAATGATGCGGTATAGCTCCGCCTCGCTGTAACCGTTTACAATGTCTTTCGCTGTCTGCGCCGCCCGGTCGTCCATACGCATATCCAAAGGGGCATTCGGATCCCGGTAGGTAAATCCCCGCTCCGCGGTATCTAACTGAAAGGAAGATACCCCTAAATCTAAGACGATGCCATCCACCTCCGTAATCCCAATCGCATACAGTTCTTCTTTCATCTGGGCATAATTGCTGCGCAGGATCGTCACCCGTTCCTGATAGAGCGCGAGCCTCTCCCCTGCCGCCCGGATGGCGTCGGCATCCTGATCGATGCCAATCAGCCTTCCCTTTCCGGATAAACGCTTCGCCACTTCAAGGGCGTGTCCGGCTCCGCCAAGGGTTCCATCCACATAAATTCCGTCCGGCTTGATTTTTAATTGTTCGATT
>CANQUZ010000194.1 GCA_947627165.1 uncultured Roseburia sp. | reverse complement strand
GGAAAAATGCACAGTACACCGCAGAATTAAAAGCGGGAGATGAAATAGAACTGAGATGGAAAGAGAACTGAGATGATGGAATTATGCAGTGTTGCCAGCGGCAGCAGCGGGAATTGTATCTGCGTCGGCACAGAGAATTGCCACATTTTAATCGATGCTGGAATCAGCGGGAAGCGGATTGAGGCGGGCTTAAACACATTTGATTTAAAAACAGAGGAGATGCAGGCGATTTTAGTGACCCATGAACATATGGATCACATTGCAGGGATCGGGGTGCTTGCCAGACGTTACGGCATTCCCATCTATGCCACGGCGGGCACCATACAAGCCATCCTGCATACCCGGTCAGTGGGGGAGATAGATGCGGCGTTATTTCATGAAATAACGCCGGGAGTGGAATTTACCGTAGGGGAACTTCACATAGAGCCTATCGAAATTTCCCATGACGCGGCGGAGCCGGTGGCATACAAGATTAAAAACGGGGAAAAATCGGCGGCGGTTATCACCGATTTGGACACCTATGATGAGAAAATCATTGAAAAAATGAAAAATTTAGACGTATTGTTATTAGAGGCAAACCATGATGTACATATGCTTCAGGTGGGAAGCTACCCTTACCAGTTGAAGAAGCGCATTTTAGGGGAGCGGGGGCATTTGTCCAACGAGCTTTCCGGCAGACTGCTGGGAAAAGTACTGCATGATGGATTTAAAGGCGTACTTCTTGGGCATCTGAGCAAGGAAAACAATTATCCGGCGCTTGCCTATGAAACAGTGCGGTTAGAGGTCACGATGGGAGATAATCCGTACAAGGGAGATGATTTTCCTATGTATGTGGCGAAGAGGGAGGCCCCAACACCCAGGTTGGTTTTTTGATAAGAAAGAGGCGGCTGCCAATGGCGGCGGATAAGGAGAGCGGTTATGGAACAGAAATCAGATAAGACAATTATTACAGTGGTGGGAAAAGATACGGTTGGGATCATTGCGAAGGTCTGCACCTATCTTTCCGAACATAATATTAATGTGCTTGATATTTCCCAGACGATTGTTTCCGGTTATTTTAATATGATGATGATTGTGGATATGAATCATGCAAAGATATCGTTTCTGGACTGCCAGAAAGAATTAGAGGTTCTTGGGGGGCAGATTGGGGTGTCCATCAAGTGCCAGAAAGAAGAAATTTTTGAGAAAATGCACCGTATTTAGAGAGGGACCGGCTTATGATTAATATTTTTGAGGTAAATGAGACGAATAATATGGTGGAGCATGAAAATTTAGATGTCCGCACCATTACCATCGGGATTAGTCTCTTAGAGTGTATTGACAGCGATTTGGAGAAACTCAACGAAAAGATTTACCGCAGAATCACCACAGTGGCAAAGGATTTGGAGCGGGTTGCGGGAGAAATCGAATCGGAATACGGCATCCCCATTGTAAATAAGCGTATTGCAGTCACCCCCATTGCCTTAGTGGGGGGAGCGGCGTGCCAGAGTCCGGAGGAGTTTGCCACGATTGCCGACACGATGGACCGGGCGGCGGAGGCCGTCGGCGCAAATCTCATCGGCGGCTATTCGGCGTTAGTCTCAAAGGGCATGACAAGGGCGGATGAGATGTTGATTCGCTCGATTCCGATTGCGCTGTGCCGCACCAAGAGAGTCTGCAGCTCCGTCAATCTTGCTTCGACGAAAACAGGAATCAATATGGACGCCGTCCGCCTGATGGGGGAAATTTTATTGGAGGTCGCGGAAAATTCCAAAGACAGAGATTCAGTGGATTGCATGAAGCTGGTCGTATTCTGCAATGCGCCGGACGACAATCCCTTTATGGCGGGGGCGTTTCACGGCGTCACCGAGGCGGACGCCGTTATCAATGTGGGCGTCAGCGGGCCGGGCGTTGTAAAGACAGCTTTGGAAAAAGTGCGTGGGGAAAGTTTTGAAGTACTCTGCGAGACGATTAAAAAGACCGCCTTTAAAGTGACCAGAGTTGGGCAGTTGGTGGCGCAGGAAGCCTCCAGGCGTCTTGGGATCCCCTTTGGCATCATTGATTTATCCCTGGCGCCAACCCCTGCGGTGGGGGACAGCGTGGCGGATATCCTCTGCGAGATTGGTTTGGAATATGCCGGGGCTCCGGGGACTACGGCGGCGCTTGCCCTGCTCAACGACCAGGTGAAAAAAGGCGGCGTCATGGCGTCTTCCTATGTGGGAGGGCTTAGCGGAGCCTTTATCCCCGTCAGCGAGGATCAGGGAATGATCGACGCCGTGCAGGCTGGCGCGATTACACTGGAAAAATTAGAAGCGATGACCTGCGTGTGCTCGGTGGGGCTTGACATGATAGCCATTCCGGGAGACACGAAGGCATCCGCCATCTCCGGCATGATAGCGGACGAGATGGCGTTAGGCATGGTGAACCAGAAAACCACGGCGGCCCGCCTCATACCGGTCATCGGAAAAGGCGTGGGGGATACGGTGGAGTTTGGCGGCCTGTTCGGCTATGCGCCGATTATGCCGGTCAATCCGTATTCCTGTGACGCTTTTATCAATCGGAAAGGCAGGATACCCGCGCCGATCCATAGTTTTAAAAATTAAACGGCCACACCAAAGCGCAATGAGAAAAACGGGGAGATTGCATCAGGCGGTCCCCGTTTTTGTATTGGTATAAACCTCAAGGGGAGAACTGGGATGGAAAAGATAGAAAAAGCGGTATTTTTTAAAAATGCAGTGGAAACATTGGGGTATTTCTCCGAACAAATTGCCGCGGAGTTTCAAACTCAGGGCATTGCGGTCTGCTTTGTGGATTACCATCGGCTGGCGGAAACGGTGGAAGAGCTTTACCGATTTATAGAACCGGGAAAGACGGCGCTTTGCACCTTTAATTTTATCGGGATTTCCGGGGAGGAGATTTTTAGAGAGGACAACGGCAGCACCATCTGGGAAAACTGCGAAATGCCCTGTCTGAATATGATTGTGGATCATCCGCTTTATTACCATTCCAAATTGGAGAATCCGTTTCCTAATATGAAAATTTTCTGCGTGGACCGGAATCATGTGTCTTATATGAGGCGGTTTTATCCTGATGTGGAGGCGGCGTTCCTGCCCTTAGCCGGGAACGTGATCCTGCAGGAACCCAAAAACCCTATTCCCTATGAAAAACGGCCCTATGAGTTGGTATTTACCGGAAATTACACGCCTTTAGATGATATTTACCGGAGAATTGGGGCGCTTCCGAAAGATTACCGGAAGTTTTATCGAGAAATCCTGGAAGACAGCATCGCGCATCCCTCCGTTTCCCTTGACAGGATACTGGAAGCGCATATTTGCCGGGAATTAGGAGAGGTTTCGGATAAGGAAAAGAGGGCGGCCATTGCGGGCATGGTTTTTATTGACATTTGTATCCGCAGCTATTTCCGCGGAGAAGCCATAAACGTACTGGCGGAGCAGGGCGTTCCGATTCATGTTTTTGGGGCGGGCTGGGAACGCCTTTCCTGCAAGAGGCGCGAAAGTATTATTCAAACCGGGGGGATGGTTGATTCTGAAACCTGTGCTAAGGCAATCGGCAGTGCAAAACTATCCTTAAATCTAATGCCCTGGTTTAAGGATGGCGCGCACGACAGAGTATTTACCGCAATGCTGCAGGGAGCGGTGTCTTTGACGGATGACAGCGGTTATTTGAGGGAAGAGTTTCGATCCGGGGAGGAACTGGTGTTTTTCTCTTTGGAAGAGTTGGAAAAGCTCCCCGAAATCGTCAGAGATGTATTGGCGCATCCGGAAATCGCCATGGGCATTGCAGAGCGGGGACGCCGGAAGGCCCTCTCCCGCCATACCTGGAAACAGCGGGCGGAGGTACTGTTAGAGGCGCTGGGGCAGAGGGGCGTATGAAATTCTGTAAATAGAACGTATTCAATTCCATTCGTCTGCGGTTAGGAAATCTCGGATATTCCGATGTTTAATCCCGTTCTGGCTCATGTCGATTTCGTCCATCGTGACAACGTATTTGGGGAAATTGTCCCGTATGAGGTCGTAAACGCCAAATTCCCGTGTAACCGTATCTTCCGTGGCAAGCAGATAGGCAACCTGAACATAGAGTTTTTCCCCGCGCCGGTGACAGACAAAATCAATTTCCCGTGCTCCGAATCTGCCGACCGTGACTGCGTATCCACGTCTGAGAAGCTCCATGTGAACAATGTTTTCAAGGATCAGGTTGATATCCCGCATATTCCCGCCAAACACCGCCTCACGGATGCCGTGGTCGGCAATGTAGTATTTCTCGTTGGACGCGAGAATCTGCTTCCCCTGCAAATC
>CANQUZ010000193.1 GCA_947627165.1 uncultured Roseburia sp. | reverse complement strand
AAGCAATATTCTTGTTCTAAAAGAGAATGATGTAAAGATTATTACGGATTTGATGATGGGCGGCGACGGCACCAACACAGATGGGGAGCTTGGAGAGCTGCATTTAAGCGCCATTAGCGAAGCCATGAACCAGATGATGGGCTCGGCGGCCACCTCATTGTCTTCTATGCTGAATAAAGTGATTGATATCAGCCCGCCAGTGGCGGATTTGGTAGATTTGCAGGAGACGGTGGATGAGAGCGTCATTGATGAATTTCTTGCGGAAGAGTTTGTGAAAGTATCTTTCCGGATGGAAATCGGCGATGTGGTCAACAGTGAGATTATGCAGCTGTATTCGGTGGAGTTTGCAAAAGAGATGTGCGCAAGCGTTGCAGCGGTTATGGAAGAAGACAGCAATTCCACGATTATGAATGCACAGCAGAAGCAGGGAATGGCTCAGCCGGCAATGCAGCCGCAGGCGGAACAGCCGCAGCTAGGCCAGCCAATGATGGGCCAGCCGCAAATGGGTCAGCCAATGATGGGGCAACCGATGATGGGTCAGCCGCAAATGAGCCAGCCAATGATGGGCCAACCGCAAATGGGTCAGCCGATGATGGGCCAGCCAATGATGGGGCAACCGATGATGGGTCAGCCAATGATGGGTCAGGAGATGTCGCAGATGTATGGACAACAACAGGTAAATGTGCAGCCGGCGCAGTTCCAGCCGTTCCAGGGAAGCATACCGATGGGATACGGGCCGGAAAATATTGATTTAATTATGGATGTTCCCCTTGAGGTGACGGTAGAATTGGGAAGGACTTCAAAATCTATTAAGGAAATACTTGATTTTACCCCGGGAACTATTATAGAATTAAACCGTATTGCCGGTGAGCCAATCGATGTCTTAGTGAATGGTAAGTTCGTAGCTAAGGGAGAGGTGGTAATCATTGAGGAGAGTTATGGTATCAGAATCACAGAAATTATTAAATAAGTGATAAAAAATTTTTAAATAGGAGAGAATATTATGGCAAAAATTATGATTTGTGACGACGCTGCATTTATGAGGATGATGATTAAGGACATCTTAACCAAAAACGGATATGAAATAGCAGCGGAGGCTGAAAACGGAGCGATTGCGGTACAGAAATATCCGGAGGCAAAACCGGATTTGGTTTTAATGGATATTACGATGCCGGATATGGATGGGATTCAGGCATTAAAGAAAATCAAAGCAATGGATCCTAACGCAAATGTAATCATGTGCTCTGCAATGGGGCAGCAGGCAATGGTAATTGAAGCGATTCAGTCCGGTGCAAAGGACTTTATCGTAAAACCGTTCCAGGCGGAGCGTGTTTTAGACGCCGTGAAAAAAGTAGTAGGTTAATATGATATTAATGAGTTCTTCTTTGAATAGTTTCCTGCAGATGATTGGGGCGATAATCATTTTTGGGTTTGTTCTGATTATCACCTACTTTACGGCAAAGTGGGTAGGCGGATTTCAGAAAACGCAGATGAAAGGCAAGAATCTGCAGGTCATTGAGAGTATGCGGATTGCAAACAATAAGTTTGTGCAGGTCATTAAGGCGGGAGAAAAATACCTCGTGATTGCCGTTGGCAAGGACGAGGTGACGATGCTCGCAGAATTGCCCGCGGAACAGCTAAAGGAAACTCCGCAGGATACGCAAGAAGATTTTCAGGATATTTTTAATAAATTAAAGAACCATTTTCCGAAAAAACAGGGTTGAGTTATGACGAAAATAAGAAAAACATATGGTATCTTATCCTTTGCGTTTGCCGTCGCGGTTTTAGCAGCAGCGCTGTTTTTCTCCCAGGGGAAGATGACAGTTTACGCGGCTTCGATGAATCCGGACAGTATCACTTCTTTTGAGGAGGAAGATACGGAAGGCGGGAGGGACGGGACAGAAAGGAATTTGCAGGGAATCAATATATCCATCAATGACGATGCCGCTTCCTTGTCCACTCCGGTGCGAGGGTTACTGATATTGACCATCTTATCGTTAGCTCCCGCCATTTTAATTATGCTGACATCCTATACCAGGATCATCGTAGTGCTGCACTTCATCCGTGTGGCGATTGGCACGCAGACTTCGCCGCCCAATCAGGTCATGATCGGGTTGGCGCTGTTTTTGACCTTTTTCATCATGGGTCCGACGTTCCAGCAGGTGAATGAGAGGGCGATAAAGCCTCTCGACGCAGGGGAGATTACCATGGAAGAGGCATTTCAAGAGGCGGAAGAGCCCATTCGGGCGTTCATGTACCAGCATGGCAAGCTGCAGACAAAAGATGTGAATCTTTTCATTGATATCTCAGGTCAGCCTTATGAGATAGACGATTCTTCCGGGGAGGACGCTTATGATGAAGTTCCCATGACCATTATCATACCGGCTTTTATCATAGGGGAATTACGCCAGGCGTTTATCATGGGCTTTCTGATCTATATCCCGTTTATTGTAATTGACATGGTGGTGTCGTCGGTACTGATGTCCATGGGTATGATGATGTTGCCGCCCACAACGATTTCGCTGCCGTTTAAAATATTGCTGTTTATTTTGGCGGATGGATGGAATCTTGTGATTCGCAATTTGGTTCAGACATTTTACTGATGCAGCATCAGTTGAGGTGATAAGAAATGACAGAGGCACAAGTTCTTGATATCGCAAGGGACGCAATTTATACGATTATTATATGTTCCGCGCCAATGTTAGTAATCTCATTGGTGGTAGGTTTGATTATCAGTATTTTTCAGACCGTGACATCCATTCAGGAGCAGACCTTGACCTTTGTTCCTAAAATATTGGCTGTATTTGTGGGACTGATGATTTTTGGTTCCTGGATTTTGACAAATCTCTCAGAGTACATGATTTCTTTATGGTCGAATTTCAGCGTCTATCTTGGTGGATGAGTTATGTTAGAATATACGTTTTCGCTGGTTGATTTTGAAATACTGATCTTAATACTGGTCCGGGTATCCTGCTTTATTTATATTGCACCGTTCTATGGGCAGTCCGGTTCCGTAGGCCGTGTAAAAATCGGGTTGGCTGTTTTTGTTTCCTGTCTGCTTTATGGCTTCGTCGACAGGACAGCCATGGAATATACGGGCCTTTTTGGATACGCGGTTATTATTTTAAAAGAAGGAATTACAGGGTTGCTGATAGGATTTGGCGCAAACATTTGTAATTCCATTATTTTATTTGCGGGCCATGTGATTTCCATGGATACGGGACTGATGATGGCGACAGAGTTTAACCCTGAGATGCAGACCCAGTCTACGCTCATAGGAAACTTATATAGTTATCTGGTGCTGCTTCTGATGATTGTGACGAATATGCACCATGTCATCTTAAGGGCGCTGGCGGATTCGTTTCTTTTAGTGCCCGTTAATGGCCAGGCGTTTGACTGGAATCATCTGATGACGACGATGACTCAGTATATAACGGATTTGTTTGTCATAGGGTTCCGCATATTTCTCCCAACCTTCGCCTGCATTATGGTGCTGAATTGCATCCTTGGCATTTTGGCAAAGGTGTCCCCGCAGATGAATATGTTTGCGGTGGGTATGCAGATGAAAATTATGGTAGGATTTTTAATTATGCTCTTAACCATATCGCTGCTGCCGGGAATTGCTGATTTTATCTTTCAGGAAATGAGAAAAATAATGGTTTTATTGATAGAAGGAATGTATTGAATTGGAACAGGAAATACGACTGATTCTTAAATATGATCTTCAGTGGTTTGCAAAAGATGGGCCCGGAGGGGAAAAAACAGAGCCGGCGACGGAAAAGAAACTAAGGGAAGCCAGAGAAGACGGGAAGGTGGCGAAGAGCAAAGAGCTTACGTCCGCATTTGATTTGATTGTCCTGTTTTTGGTATTAAAGGTCTTTATTTCTTTTATTGGAGGCGGATTCTTACAAGTTTACGAGTATACCTACAAACGGATCCCAAACTTCGTAGAAAATTTTGCGGCAAACGGCTCTGTGGCTGAAGTTACCATTTTTTTTCAGGAAATTTATTGGCTGATGCTTAAGATTGCCGCGCCTTTTTTGGCTTTCGGGTTTATCATTACCCTGCTTGTCAGCATCCTGCAGGTGGGGTGGAAAGTCTCCTTGAAGCCTCTGCAGCCAAAAGGGGATAAATTTAATCCCATCAATGGATTTAAGCGGATTATTTCAAAGGATTCCGTGTTTGAGCTGTTTAAATCCATCTTAAAAATCGCAGTGGTAGTTTATGTGGCATACACTTCCGTCAAGGATGAGGCGGATAACATTTTTATTTTATATGATATCCCCTTAAATCAGG
>CANQUZ010000192.1 GCA_947627165.1 uncultured Roseburia sp. | reverse complement strand
TGCGGCAAGTGGGCCGGAGGCCCGACGGCCTCCGGAGAAATGCCAGAGGCGGGAAGAACGATTGCGGTTGACCCGGATGTGATACCACTTGGAACGCGGGTGTATATCGATGGCATGGGAGAGTACGTGGCACAAGATACCGGCTCTGCAATCAATGGGAATCGGATTGACGTCTACATGGATTCGCACACCGCGGCGCGGAATTTTGCTGACGGAGCCGGGTCGTGCAAAGCGGAAGTTTACATCATCAGTGAGTAAATGGAAATGCCCCAAAGGAGCAGCAACTCCATTCGGGGCAAAAAACTATAAACCCAATACCTATTATAGCAAGTAGAGGAGGAAAATGCAATGGATGAAGAAAATGTTGGAATCGGCGTTGTTGTAATTTCACGAGATGAATATAAGGAACTGCTTAGATCGCAGGTTATGCTTGAGATTCTGCGCGACGCTTGTAAAAGAGAAGAGTATTTTAATCGGGACGCTGCCGCGAGATATCTCGGCATAGAGATTGATAACAATGAAAAATAGATACCGATGTGACGAATGCGGGTGCTACCTCGACCCGGGAGAAGGCCGCCGTTGTGACGAATGCCGAGACCGGGCGAGGATACGCGCCAGACACGCGGAGGAATACCGCCGGGCCGTCCGTGAGGGCGCAGGCGGACAATATGAGATGGAGGTAACGTATGAATCTGTATGAGATAGATTACGCCATTATGCAGGCGTATGACGATGCGGTTGACCCGGAAACCGGGGAGATCATTAATGACGCGGCCCTGGCGGCTCTGGACGGCTTGCAGATGGAATTTGACCGCAAGGCAGAGGGAATCCTGCTCTGGATCAAGAACCTCACCGCCGAGGCGGAGGCGCTGAAGAAAGAGAAGCAGGCGTTCGAGGAACGGCAGCGCCGGGCAGAGAAAAAGGCGGAATCGCTGAAGCAGTACATATCCGGCGTTCTGCATGGTGAGAAGTTTTCCACTGACCGCGTAGCTGTGTCGTGGCGGCGGTCGGAATCGGTTGAATTTGAAGGCGATACCGCCTATCTCCCAATGGAATGCTTGAGATTCCGAGAGCCAGAAGTGAACAAGACCGAACTCAAAAAGCGGCTTAAGGCGGGAGAGTTTTACCCAGGCGCGAAGCTGGTACAGAACCAGAACATGATTATCAAGTGAGGTGCGTATGGCTGAGAAGAACATATACCAGAAGCTTCAGCATATCCAGACGAACCTCAAGGCTCCGAAGAATCAGCGCAACGAATTCGGCAAGTATAACTACCGAAACTGTGAGGATATTCTGGAAGCCGTGAAGCCTATCATGAATGACGTGGGCTGTGTGCTTACCATCACCGACAAAATCTGCATGATTGGCGACCGCTATTATGTGGAGGCCACCGCCACACTGATAGATTCGGAATCCGGCGAAAGCATTTCCAATACTGCATACGCCCGCGAGGAAGAAGATAAAAAGGGGTGGGATGCTTCACAGATTACTGGTGGCACAAGCAGCTACGCGAGGAAATATGCACTTAATGGCTTATTTTGTATTGATGACACAAAAGACGCTGATACAAAGATTGGGAAAGATTGTGTTGACGCCATAATGGCGGAGCTGGCAAGGACTGGAATTGGGAAAAAGGGAATTCTCCAGAACTATAAAATAAATAGCTTTGAAGAAATGACACCAGAGCAATACCAGGACGCTATGAGCCGCTTGAGGAAAAATCCAGACAAGCCACCGAAAAACATTCCTATTGTTGAGCAAAAGCACATTAACTCTTTGTTTGCTGAAGCCCAGAGGGTCGGAATGGATATAGCAGAAATATTACGCCATTACAATATTTCAGATGTCCACAAAATGGACATAAACCAATTCAAAGACGCTATGGACAAGCTAAACAAGATTCCAGACAAGCAGCCAGACCCCTCCACCATTCCGCCGGAAACCGATGAAGAGGGCCTTCCGTGGAACACGCCCGCGAGGTAGCGCATGGACTGCACAGGAGTTTTGAAATCCATCACCCGCAACTGGCTGACAGGACGGTGGGAAGTCACTTTTGAGGTCAACGAGGATATCACCGGCGGTATCGACAGCATCAAGGACAAGCCGCTTTCCATTACCGCCAAGATATCCCGCAAGAAGCGGAGCCTCGATTCTAATGCCTATTATTGGCAATTGTTAAGCAGGCTCGCCGAGGCTCTGCATATCTCAAAAAGCCGGTGCCACAACATCATGCTTGCCCGCTACGGCCAGTTAGAGGTGCTTGACGGCCATCTGGTATATGTTGTGGTGCCGGACACGCCGGACGGCGCAGAAAAGGCTATGGAGGCCGATACCTACCACATCAAGCCGACAAGCGAGGTACAGGCGGGCGCGGACGGCACGCTGTTCCGCACTTACAAGATGTTGCGCGGTTCCTCGAGTTACGACACCCGCGAGATGTCGAAGCTTATCAACGGCCTTGTTACCGAGTGCAAGCAGGTTGGCATTGAAACGCTCACCCCGGCGCAAATAGATGAAATGATGTATTTATACGAGCGAAATCAAAGAGAAAGGGGAGTTAATCATGGGAGAAATGAGTGAGATGTTTTTGGGATTCGACGCAAACGACATGTTTGTGCGCGATATGGATGCACGGCTCCGCAGAAAACGATACGTAAGCGAGGACACAGACTATGAAGATTCACTTCCGCTTCGGCCGCGGACAAGCGATTTATTTTCCGATCATACGACTCCTGCGATGGGAAGATATCGTCTTGGACGGCGCAGATAGATGAAATGATGTATCTGTATGAACAGAATATAAGAAAATAATCGGACACACAGGAAAGGAGAAACAAAAAATGGGAGAAGAATTACAGGTAATCGTCCAGCAGAATCCGGGCGTAGTGAAATGGAATTTTGAACAGCTCAAGGCCAACTTAACCGAAATGATGTCATCATATGAAACGATGGTATACGACGAAAACAGCATTGTCACGGCAAGGCATGACTTGGCTGGCCTGAGAAAACTTAGAGGCGCGGTAGAGGATAAGCGCAAGGAAATCCGCCGTAAGTGCCTTGAGCCATATTCCATTATCGAGGGGCAGGCAAAGGAACTGACTGCCCTCATTGACAAGCCGATTGTGGTTATTGACGAGCAAGTCAAGGCGTACGAAGATGCCAGACGCAAGGAAAGACGGGATGCTATTACTGCCTACATGGCAGAGGTGTTCTCAGACCTTCCCGCGAATATTGGAAATCGACTGCAAGGCAAGATTTATTCTCCAGCATGGGAGAACGCATCTACGCCGAAAAAGAATTGGATGGATGTTATCACAGCGGCCCACGACCATACCGTGAACGAGCTGGACATCATCGGGAACGTGGACGAGGATTTTCGAGATATGGCAATGGAGGCATATGGAAATGACCTCTCTTTGGCAGACGCTATTCAAAAGGTTAATGAGTTGCAGCGTCAGCGAGAAATAATCCGCAAGCGTGAGCAGGAGCGACAGGAGGCAGAAGCCAGACGCCGGGAGGCCGAGGAAAAGGCCAGACAGGAGCGGGAGGTCGCCATCAAGGCAGCGCAGGAGACTCCGGTCCAGGCAGTTGAAAGCCCGAAGCCAGAACCAGTAAAGGCGGAGCAGAATATCCCGAATCCGGTCCAGGCGCTGCCTCAGTCGGCGCAGGTCCAGCCGGCCAAGGCTCAAGACGGAACCGCGGAAAAGGTTCTCCGCATCCGGGGAAACGAAAATCAGATTGCCTGTATTATGAACTTCATTAAATACGTTGGGGCGGATTATGAGGTTGTAAGTAATAGCCACAATGAACAAGCTGTATAGCGTCCTCACAGACGACCTCGCCCACTGCGTTATCACCGGCAGCCCCACCGTCGCCATACACCACGTTTTCGGGGCGGCGAACAGGTCACTGTCCGAGAAATACGGTTTCGTGATACCGCTCCGCCCCGACTGGCACAACATGGCGGATTACGGCATCCATTTCAACCGCGACCTCGATTTGTACTGGAAGCGGCGGGCGCAAGAATATTACGAGGCGCATTACGGGACGCGGGCAGAGTTTATGAAAGAATTTAGCAGGAACTATTTAGAATGACCGACTTATGGGTGATGTGTCACGGCGGAACCCATGTTTATACCGAAAGGCCCCGTTTCGGCGGGGCCGGAAAGGAGGGAGATATGCTGATTTTAAGCCAAAACGGACAGTCGCTTGCAAATCTGGATAATCTGAGCGACATTTCGTATCTCGAGAATGGAGCCATATATGGTTTTTCATTCTGTGGAAGTGATGGACAGGT
>CANQUZ010000191.1 GCA_947627165.1 uncultured Roseburia sp. | reverse complement strand
CTTGCGATTTCCCAGCCGGCAGTCAGCCAGGCGATTAAGCATTTGGAAACGGATCTCTCCTGCGCCTTGTTTGTCAGGACTTCCAGGGGCGTAAGGCTGACGAAAGAGGGGGAGATGCTCTTTTCCTATGTGAAAAGAGGTTATGAATCCATCCTTTCCGGAGAGAAGAAACTTCTTGAGATGCTGAATTTAGACGAGGGAGAGATTTGCGTCGGGGCAAGCGATATGACCCTGCAGTTTTATCTGCTGCCTTACTTAGAGCAATTTCATGAGAAATATCCCAAAATCCGCATAAAAGTGACCAATGCGCCTACGCCGGAAACCTTAAGGCATCTTGCGGACGGGAAAATCGACTTCGGCATCGTCAGTACTCCTATCCCGAGCCATCCTCATTTAAAGGTGGTGCCGGTCAGGGAAATCAGCGATATTTTCGTGGCGGGCAGGAAGTTTGAAGCGTTAAAGGGGAAGCGGCTCTCTTACCGGGAATTAGAACGGTATCCCGTCATGTGTTTAGAGGGAGCCACCTCTACGAGGGAATATGTGGAGCAGTTTTTAAGGCAGGAGGGAGTCTCCCTGCGGCCGGAGTTTGAGCTTGCCACCAGCGATATGCTGATACAGTTTGCCGTCCGGAACTTAGGGATTGCCAGCGTCGTGTCGGAGTTTGCCAAACGAAAGATAGCGGAAGGGGAGTTATTTCCTTTAACCTTCCAGCGGGAAATACCAAAGCGGCAGTTCTGTATTGTCTCTGATGAGAGAGTTTCGCTCTCGGCGGCAGCGTCGAAGCTGCTCGACATTCTGTTATGACCCGGTTTTTGGGTCAGGGAAAGCCATAATGAATATTTATATTGCATATAATAAATATTAATTTTACTTATACATTGGCGTCATGTATAATCAGAAAGTAAAGACGGAGTGAGGTGGCAGTTTTTACAGCTGTCACTTTTTTATGCACACAGGTGCGGATAGGAAAATGCGGCAAAGCAAGGAGGAAAATAAAATGGTGAAAGCAGTTGTTGGAGCGAACTGGGGAGACGAGGGAAAAGGTAAGATTACGGATATGCTGGCAAAGGAGGCGGACATTATCGTGCGGTTTCAGGGCGGCGCGAACGCGGGGCATACCATCGTAAACGAGTATGGGAAATTTGCCCTTCATACACTGCCGTCCGGCGTATTTTATGGTCACACCACAAGCGTGATCGGGAACGGCGTAGCTTTAAATATTCCGGTCTTATTCAAAGAGATTCAGTCAATCGTGGAACGCAATGTGCCGATGCCTAAGATTTTAGTGTCAGACCGTGCGCAGATTGTGATGCCCTACCATATTTTATTTGACCAGTATGAGGAAGAGCGATTAGGCGGCAAGTCCTTTGGCTCCACCAAATCAGGTATTGCGCCCTTTTATTCAGATAAATATGCGAAGATCGGCTTCCAGGTCAGCGAATTGTTTGACGAGGAATTGCTGAAAGAAAAAGTTGTCCGCGTGGCGGAGACAAAAAATGTGCTGTTAGAGCACTTATACCATAAACCGCTGATAAATCCGCAGGAATTACTGGAAACGTTACACGAATACCGCGACATGGCAGCGCCTTATGTCTGCGACGTATCCGCTTATTTAAACCAGGCAATCCAGGAAGGGAAAACGATTCTGTTAGAGGGGCAGCTTGGAACCTTAAAGGATACCGACCATGGAATCTATCCTATGGTGACCTCCTCCTCCACATTGGCGGCTTACGGCGCTATCGGCGCAGGGATTCCGCCTTACGAAATCAGGCAGATCATAACGGTATGCAAGGCATATTCTTCCGCAGTGGGCGCCGGGGCGTTTGTCAGCGAGATTTTTGGCGATGAGGCAGATGAACTGAGAAGGCGCGGAGGCGACGGCGGAGAGTACGGCGCAACCACGGGACGTCCGAGGCGTATGGGCTGGTTTGACTGTGTGGCAAGTAAATATGGCTGCCGCTTACAGGGCACGACGGACGTGGCGTTTACGGTCCTTGACGTCTTAGGCTACTTAGATGAGATACCGGTATGCGTCGGCTATGAAATAGATGGGGAAATCACTACGGAATTTCCTACCACTCCTAAATTAGAAAAGGCAAAACCTGTATTAAAGACCCTGCCGGGATGGAAATGCGATATCCGCGGCATCCGGAAATATGAGGATCTGCCGGAAAACTGTAGAAAATACGTAGAATTTATCGAGGAGCAGATCGGCTATCCCATCACGATGGTATCCAATGGTCCGGGAAGGGAAGACATTATTTACCGTACCAAATAAATGACGGAAAGCGGAAAGGGATATGATAAAAAATATTATTTTTGATGTGGGAAAAGTGCTTGTGGAGTGGGAACCGGAAACGGCCCTGCGGAAACTCGGGGTAAGGGAAGAGGCAATCGCGCCGATCTTAGAGGCGACGGTGGAGTCGGACGAATGGTACGGGATGGATAAGAGCGTCTTGGGGGATGAGGAGCAGTTAGAGCACTTCCTCCGCAAGGCGCCCGCCTATGAAAAGGAAATCCGGCTGTTCTGGGATCACTTAAACCTTGCAATCTGGCAGTATGACTATGTAAGGCCTTGGCTGCAGGAGTTAAAGGAGCGGGGATACCGCCTATACATCCTTTCAAATTACGCCCGAAGAACGTTCGCGCAGACAAAAGAAAAACTGGCTTTTTTGGAAGACGTGGACGGCAGTTTGTTTTCCTTTGAGGTACATCACATAAAACCGGATCCGGACATTTATCGGATTCTCCTTCAAAAATTCCATTTGACGCCGCAGGAATGCGTGTTTTTAGACGACCGTGCAGAAAATGTAGAGGCGGCAAAACAACTGGGGATTTGGGCATTCCAGTTTACTGGCTATGAAGCGGCAGTAAAAGCATTAGAAGAGCTGCTGGAAAAGTAGAGATAAAGAAACGTCGTTTTTTGCGGGCTGTTTCACACAATTATCACAATTTCGTCTGCTTTTGGACACATTTGATGCGTAACATATTGCAAGAAAGCAATCAGATGTGACGAAAAGGAGGAACAGACGTGATTGAAATACAGCATCTTGTAAAACGGTATGGAGATCGCATAGCGGTAGATGACCTGTCCCTGCAGATGGAGCCTGGGAAAATTTATGGGTTTTTAGGCGCCAACGGCGCGGGGAAATCCACCACTATGAATATGATTACCGGATATTTGGCAGCCACTAGCGGAGAAGTGAAAATCAACGGTGTGGATGTGACGCTGCAGCCGGAGGAGGCAAAAAAACACATCGGTTATTTGCCGGAACTTCCGCCTCTCTATGCAGATATGACGGTAAAAGAATATATGGATTTTGCAGCCGAATTAAAAAAGATAGAGAAACGTAAGCGGGCGGAGATGGTCGGGGAAGCCATGGAAATGACAGGGATTTCCGATGTCTCCGCGCGTTTGATAGCCAACCTTTCAAAGGGATATAAACAGAGGGTAGGTCTGGCTCAGGCAGTGTTAGGCTGCCCGGAGATTATTATTTTAGATGAGCCAACTGTAGGCCTTGATCCGAAACAGATCATTGAAATACGGGATTTGATCAAAAAATTAGGGAAAGACCATACGGTCATCTTAAGTTCCCACATACTGACAGAGATTTCTGCCGTCTGTGATCATGTCTTTATTATTTCCAAGGGAAAGCTGATTGCCAGCGACAGTACAGAAAAACTGTTAGAGCGTATGGCAGGAAGCCAGCAGATAGAACTTTTGTTAAAGGCGGAAGTGAAAGCGGCAGAGGAAGCCCTGCTCGCCATTGCCATGGTGGAGCGGTGCGAAGTACAGGGGCAGGGCGAAGAGGGGACTGCTGCCCTGCTTGTGACGGCTAAGAAAGACTGCGATATCAGAGAGGAACTATTTTCTGCCTGTGTGAAGGCGGATCTCCCAATTCTGGAAATGAAATCTGTGGAAAAATCCTTAGAGGATGTATTCCTGGAATTGACAGAGAAGGGAGGCGCACAGGCATGATTGCGATTTTCAAAAGGGAACTAAAAAGTTATTTCAGAACTGTGGTGGGCTGGCTGTTCCTTGCGGCGGTGCTGGCTCTGTACGGATTATATTTTTATGCTTACAATCTGCGAGGGGGCTATCCGTATATCTCCTATACGCTGTCAGCCATTTCTTTTATCATGCTGCTGACGGTGCCGGTGCTTACCATGAGGAGTTTTGCGGAAGAGCACCGCAGCAGAACCGACCAGATGATATTGACGGCGCCGGTATCTGTGGGAAAAATTGTCCTGGGAAAATATCTTGCAATGGCAGGTGTGTTTACTGCGGCAATGGCGGTAGTGGC
>CANQUZ010000190.1 GCA_947627165.1 uncultured Roseburia sp. | reverse complement strand
TCCCAATAGGTACCCGGAACAGTCACATTGCCGCTGGCATCCATCGTATTTACGGTTCCCTTAACGACAACACTGTTCTGCATTTGATTTGGCGTCGTATAAAAATATTTCTCCCCGGATGCCTTGTAGCCGGTCGTATAACCCGGATTTCCCTTTAAGCCGATTACTTTGGAAGGCTTTGCCTGTGCGCCGCGAAATTCGCTTTCCATCTCAAGCTCTTCCTTTGCAGCTTCCCCTTCTTCTGCAACCTGGCTCACCGCTGCGGCTTCTTCTGCAGCTTCCGTTTCTTCACTTTCCGTTTCTGCTTCTTCCGCTTCTGTCGCTTCTTCGCTTTCCGTTTTTGCTGTTTCCGGAGCTGCGATTTCTGCTTCCACTGCCTCCGTATCCTTGTTTTCCGTTTCTACTGCTTCCGGAGCTGCGGTTTCTGCTTCCACTGCTTCTGTTTCTTCGCTTTCTGTTTCCGCTTCTTCGCTTTCCGTTTCTACTGCTTCCGGAGCTGCGGTTTCTTCCGCCGCTGCTTCCAATTCCCCACTTTCTTTCTCTTCTGCACTGGCTGCAGCTTCCGTTTCCGGTGCTTCCGTCTCCGTTGCAGTTTCCTCTGTCGTTGTTTCCAACTCTTCGCTCACTGCGGTTTCTTCCGCTGCTGCTTCCAATTCCCCACTTTCTTTCTCTTCTGCACTGATTGCGGCTTCCGTTTCCAACACCTCTCCTCCTGCGTAAGGAAGCTCTGCCGCAACTACGGCAGGAACGCCATCAGCCAGGGTCAAAGAAAGCGCCACTGCAATCGCTGCAAAACGTTTCCCTTTCCCCATTAGACTTTTTAATTTCATAAATATTCTCCTTTCTTGTCGAATTTACACCCCGACACAAATCATTATGCCGTCCCGCCGTTCCATTGTCAACCAATATTGTTTGATAATTGGCAATTTTATCAATTATTTACAAATCTATCTTTAATTTTACAATTTTCTTATATTTTTTTCCTTTTTTTTCTTTGATATTAAGATTTCTTTTCTAATTCAAAGACAACTTAACCCCGGAATCCTCTCGTTTCAGGCTCCGGCGTTCCATATTTTTCCCGCTTTTGTACATATTCTGTTCATTTTTTATTCATATCTAACAGAAAACCAGGGTTTCTCCCCACTTTTTTATTCATCTTCCCCATTGATTTTTAAAGCGTTTCGCGATAAATTATTTTAATATCAGAAAAATTATGTTTTTTATGATTTTTAAATATATCAATTTTGCACTATTTAAAGTTAGTGGCGGGAGGGGGATATCCATGAATACGGTGAAACAAATCTTGCAATCGCTTCAGCAGCCGTTGAAGCTTTGTTGGAAGAAACTAATGTCATTGCGCAAACATCTGGCAAAAAATCAGCCCCACAGCGAACAGTATTATAAGGCAGTCTCCTTTTTGAACCAATACTCCCTTATTTTTCATTTTTTGTTGGCTTGCCTTATTACCTTTGTTGTAGAAGTGATTTCAAGAAGGAACCTGGTTTCCACCATATCCTTTCTACACAATCACACTCTGGCTTACCTGTACAACGCCTTTATCGTTTTTGCCTCTTTATCCGTGGTCTACCTATTTCGGTGCAGGGCGCAGATGCGCGTGCTGATCAGCGGCGTCTGGCTGTTTTTGGGCACTATCAACGGCTTGATTCTTTCCAATCGCGTAACGCCCTTTAGCTATACGGATTTAAAGTGCATTTCCGATTTGTTCGCGATGCAGAACACCAATTACTTTACGGCTAAGGAAGCGGCTCTCGTAGTTGTTGTGGTAATCTCCTTTTTTGTATTTCTCGGCGTCTTTTTTGCAAAAGGGCCGAGGTACCAGGGCAAGCGCCATACCATTATCGTTCCTCTTTCCATTGCAGGCCTGCTCCTGGTGGGACTTCCGATAACGACTCAGGCGGCGCAGGACTCTAATGTTTTAGCCTCTTACTTTTCTAATATTGCCGAGGGATACAGCAATTATGGATTTGTATACGGTTTTTCCACCAGCGTAGTGGGCAGAGGCATGGGAAAACCGGACGGCTATTCCCAGGAAACATTAGAAACCATCCAGGCATCCGTGGAAGCTTCCGGGAAACAGACTGAGGTCACGGCGGATCACGCCCCCAATATTATCTGCGTGCTGTTAGAGTCTTTCATTGACCCATATGAGGTAAACTTTTTAGCAATGTCCGAGGATCCTGTTCCAAACTTCCATGCGCTTGAGAAGCAGTTTTCTTCCGGCTATCTCACCGTTCCAGTGGTCGGTGCCGGAACTGCCAATACAGAGTTTGAGGTTTTAACCGGCATGAGTATGCAGTATTTCGGGACTGGAGAATATCCTTATAAAACGATTTTGAAACAGACGGATTGTGAAAGCATCGCTTCCGACCTGTCCCGGATCGGCTACAGCACCCATGTGACCCACAACAATACGGCGACTTTTTACAGCAGGAATAACGCTTTTTCCATGATGGGGTTTGACACTTTTACCAGCAAAGAGCTGATGAACATTACCAGCTACACCCCCAACCAAAACTGGCCGACAGATGATGTGTTGGTGGGAGAGACGATGAAAGCCTTGAACTCCACCAAAGGCCCTGATTTTGTATATACCATCACGGTGGAAGGGCATGGTGACTACCCTTCCGAGAAGCTGATTGCCAACCCGGCAATCCGGGTTTCCGGAACTCGCGACGAGGCTTCCCGCAATCAGTGGGAGTACTATGTGAATATGATCCATGAAGTCGATGATTTTATCGGAGATTTGATTGCGGCAGCCAATCGGCGAAACGAAGATACCATCATTGTGATGTTCGGGGATCACCTTCCTACGATGGGGCTTACCAACGAAGATATGAAATCCGGCGATATTTTTAAAACAAAATATATTACCTGGAATAATATGGGGCTTCCCAAGAAAGATGCCGACATCACGGCTTATCAGTTATTGGCGCGCATTACAGACCAGGTGGGAATCCATGAGGGAACGATGTTTGATTACCACCAGACCCAGCAGGATTCCGAAAGCTATCTTTCCGGACTGGAAAATCTGCAGTATGATCTGCTCTACGGAAAACGGTATGCTTACAACGGCGAGGATCTCTATCCTGCAAGCGATTTAGAGATGGATGTGGAAGATATTTCCATTACTTCTGTCCGGAAAAATGCCTCGACGCAGAAACTGATTGTTTACGGCAGGAATTTTTCTAAGAATACCAAAATTTTTGTGAACGGTTCTAAGATTCCTACCAAATATCTGACTTCCTCCCTGCTGACTGCCAGCTTAGACCAGGTGAAGGACGGGGATGTGATCACGGTGAACACGCTCGGCTCCAAAAGCCTTCTGCTCCGTGCCGGCTTAAATGAAGTCGTTTATACCGATCCCGACGCCAATCACGGGGCTTACGGCAGTCCCAACTAGCCACTCCGCCAGCGGCATCCGGATTTCTGCATACAAAAACAGGCTGTATCCCTCATAAGGGAACAGCCTGTTTTTCTGAAACGGGCAGGTCTGCCGCTTCTCATTATCTTCTATTTTATTTTCTTGCATATTCCTGCATATAATCTTTGTCTACTTTGATGATGACATTGTGGTTACTTCCCCATCGTTTTTTCACTTTATGCTCTATCAGGGAAACAAGCTCCTCATCGCTGATGTGAAATTTATAGGGAACTAATACGTCAAAAATCAGATTGCTCTGGGCAGGCCTTGCCACTACCCGGAAATCATGGATATCGATTCTCTCATCAATTTCTTTAATCATGGAAATCAGCGCTTCCTTTTTCTCCTTGACGCGCTCATCCGAGGTTACGATAGGGTCCATATGTATGGTGGCATCGCACCCTAATTCCTCCTGAAGTTCGTTTTCAATATGGTCAATGATATCATGAATCTCAAGAATATTCCCCTCTTCCGAAACCTCCGCGTGCAAAGAAATCATCCGCCGTCCCGGGCCGTAATCATGGACGATTAAGTCGTGTATCCCGCAGATTCCTTCATGGTTCAGCACGATTTTTTCAATCTGCTCCACAAAGTCCCTTTCCGGCGGCTGCCCCAACAGCGGATCCAGCGTCTCCTTTGCCGCACGTATCCCGGTATAAAAGATAAAAAGCCCTACCAGGGCGCCGCAATATCCGTCTATGCGTATCCCGGCGTAATGCCCTGCCAGAGCCTGTGCCAGAACCACCGCTGTAGCGCACGTATCGCTCAGACTGTCCATCGCCGTCACGCGCATTGCAGTTGATTCTATCATTTTCCCTATCCGGTAATTGTAAAAAAACATATATAGCTTAACCAGGATCGAT
>CANQUZ010000189.1 GCA_947627165.1 uncultured Roseburia sp. | reverse complement strand
TATTCATCCAGTCCACCGCTTCCGCCCCCAGGGATGTCAGTAAGCCATTGAGCAGCCCGCGGGCGTCAAACAGCAGCCTCCAAACTAATACGACACAGGCGGCGGGTATCGCCATCGGCACCAGGTAAGCGTTTTTGTATCTCCCCGCCTTTTCTCCGACACCATACAAAAGCACAGACAGCGCCAAAGAGAGGCACAGCAATAAGGGCAGGCAGACTGCCGTAAACCGCAGCGTATTTTTTGCGGCCAGGCGAAAGGCTTCGTTTTTCCACACCTGCCCATAATTTTCCAGCCCGCAAAACCCTCCCGACGCCCGCAGGAAGGAGCGCCGCATCACATCCAGGAAGGGCAGGAGCAAAAAGATGAACGTCCCCGTTAAATGCGGCAGGACAAATAAAACGCCCTTGTTTTTCTGTTTCACTTTCGTCCTCCATTTCTCTTACTCCGACAGATAAAGGTTGCCTTTTCTTAAAATTTCCGCCACGGCATCCTCGACGCTGCTGTTCCCCAAAAGCACCGCTTCTCCCTGGGCCAATACCAGTTCCTTCACCACCCGATCCATGCATACGGGCTTTCTCACTTCCTCCAAAATGCCGGTAAGTTTTACAATATCGTCTTCCGTAAGGTTTTTTAGCTCCAGAGCCACACTTTCTCCCTCGTTGGTTGAAACGGCCACACCTCCCTGATTAAATTCATCGAATTTATTTTTTGCCTGCTCGCATATCGTTTCATAGGCTGCCCGATTGACCGGAAAACCGCTTCCGTCTAAAGAATTGCATTCCGTGCCAAACAACGTTTTCAGAAAGTCCTTTGCCGCCCCTTCTTTTCCGGTAGTGGCACTGATGCCCGCCAACTGATAAGGGACAAAGGCTTTTTCCGCATTCCGGTCGGCGAGCGCATAGTCCAGCCCCAACTGCCGATTCGCCGACATCATCGTGATTAACTGCGTCATACTGACCAGAGTGCCATAGGAAATCTTCTCCTCTTTCAATAAAATTCCCATGGAGCCTACGCTTCCCGTCAAACCGAGATCTTCCACTCCCCAGTAGACATCCTCCAATTCTTTCGGCTCTGCATCATAAATCTGTTTTGCACTGGTTAAAAATTTCGTTAGCTCTGCCTCCTTTAATGTTCCGTCCCCGTCCATCCAGCACGCGGAATTTGCAAGATACAGCTTCTCCAACAAATTTTCTGCTCCCCGGAACGGAAAAATACCAGTTTCCCCCGCTTCCCTTTTTGCGCTGACATAGGCCGCTAATTGATCCAGGGCAGCTCCTGCCTCCACCCCTTCAACGTCTCCATCCACCAGATTGACATAAAATTTTGCAGGGAACTGGTAAATGGTGCCTTCCGTTTCATAAGCCTCTTTGATATTTGCAAAGATTCCATCGGAAGCCTCCACCTCTTCGATGATTGGGGCAAGATCCATCAGCATCCCTTTTTCCATATATTTGTCTACGGGCAGTCCGTCTAAAATCATCACGTCCGGACCATTTCCGGACAAAATATCCGTATTGAGGGTGCGGATGGCGTCCTCCGCCGTTATGCCGTCCTCCCCGGACATCCCAATCTGAAGATTCACATAGACGTCCTGATGATTTTTCTGATAAATCGAAACCACCTGGCGGAGGAAATCCGAATCCTCTAAGGCATATACACTTAACTCCGTCTCCGGCATGGAAGAGGCGTCTTTGTCATAAGAATACTTTAACAATTTGCTGCCGCTCGCCGCATTGACAAACACCAGGAAATTCTCCTTATCCAGCACTAACAGCTGTAAAAAGTTGGTTTTGACATCCCCCAGGGAATTGAGGGAACCGTTGATGAGCTGTTCGCTGACGCTGCCGCCGTTCACATGGCAGAACACCCCTTCGTGGCTGACATAAAAAACGGTATTTTCTTCCATTCCCTCCGCAAATGCCAAAGGCTCCCCATACTCTGAGTATTTTTCCGCCAGAGAGGGCGTTTTCGCCATCAAATCCTTCCAGAGCGCATCTTCCTCTAACGCCTTGCCGGAAGCGCTGTCAAAGGAAAATACGCCATCCTCGGAGACAGCCAGCAGCTGGTTGCCTGCCATTCCAAAATATCTGACATAATGCTCTTCTAATTCACAGAACAACTCGCAAGCCCCCGTCGCCAGATCCGCTTTGTAAAAATGGCTGTTTAAATTTTCAATCAGAAAGCTGCCCTCTTTGTCGAACGCCACATCTATGATGGTATTCGCATATTCTTCCTTCTGCTGCTCCAAATCAGGCAATGCCAATGGCACTGTCTCCATGGTTCCTTCCGGCAGAATGGTAAAAATCTGCACTCCCTCGTCATTCCTATGGATGCCCGCAACCGTTCCGTCCGCCCGGATGGCAACATTGGAAACATAGCCGTCCAAGCGATTATTCTCCTCGTTTCCAAGATATTGCTCTTTGAGGTCAAACTGTTCTCCCCCATCCTCCGACAGATAAATTTCATAAGCTTTTTTTTCCTTATTCCACAGAAACATTTCAATGTTCCCGTCTTCCAGCCTTGCCGCCGCCAGCACTTTCTCCGTATGTTCCGGAAGAGGCAATTCCGATTCTAAGAACCTTCCCTTGCCGGCGGCATCTTCCTGTCTGGAAGCCATATCCGTTTTCCCGGTTTCCTCTCCCCCCTCTCCTGCCGGAGGCACATTTTTTCCGCAGCCGCACATAACCGCCATAAAGCACACGCACCAGAGCATCCGCTTCATCCATTTGATGCTTCTCTCTTTTCCTCTCATATCTCTGCTTTCCTTTCTTTTTCCTGCAGAAGCGTCCTCCGCTCCCTATGGCTTTTATCCTATCAGAAATTTCTTTAATTTTTCTTGAAACGGCTCTTTAATTTTGGAAAACGCTTAAAGATTTTTTTAAGAAATCCGTGCTATAATACACTATAGTTAGTTTTAACAGTAATTTGTGCGGGAACGCCGCAAATAGCCTCCAATCCGGCGGGGAAAACCTCCGCCTTACGGCTTTTTAAGGCTTTTTTCCCTGCGGTCTTTCCGGGGGATACGTTCCCAGAATGGAGCTGTGCATGAACATTTTATTGATTGAGGATGATGAAAATCTGTGCGATACGCTGGCGTTCCAGTTAAGGCAGGAGCACCACGAAATAGATATCTGCCGGGACGGCAGGGACGGGCTGGATTTATTTTTGCAGGATGCTTATGATTTGGTTCTGTTAGACCGGATGCTGCCCACCATGAATGGGCTTCTGGTGTTAAAAAAAGCGAGGGCCGCCGGCGTTAAGACCCCCGCCATTATCATTACCGCCCTGGGAGAGCTTTATGACCGCATTGAAGGATTGGACAGCGGAGCCGACGACTACCTGGTCAAACCCTTCGCCTACGAGGAACTCTCCGCCCGCATCCGCTCCCTAAGCCGCCGAAGCGGCAAATGGGAACCCCATGAGCTCCTCCGCTACGGAGACGTTACCTATGATACGGACATCCGGGAACTGAGCGGCCCCGGCGGAAGCCTGATGCTCTCCGGGCGGGAAGGCCGCCTTGCGGAGGTTTTTCTGCGGGAACCGGAGACGCTTCTTAGGCGCATGGTGATTCTCTCCCGTGTCTGGGGCGTGGACGCCGCCGTGGAAGAAGGGAACTTAGACACCTACATCCACTTCCTAAGAAAACGCTTTTCCTCTGTGAAAAGCACACTCTCCCTTACCACCATCCGTGGCGCGGGATACCGATTGGAGAATCCTCATGTTTCGTAAATTACAGCTTCAAATGACGCTTTTTTGTACTGCCGCCACCGGCGCCATTTTATTTTCGTTAACACTGGTGTGCCTGCTGACGGCGGAGCGCGGGCTGGTGAAAAACGGTTATATTTCTTTTTTAAATGAAAGCAACTCCATCCTTTCCCGTCTCAAGGAGCAGGATATTATCTCTCTGCAATGGCTGAATCAGCTGCGGGAAAAAAACGGATTTGAATTTATCATTTACGACAACGGATCCCCTCTTTTTTTCCAGTCTCTCGCCATGACGGAAGATACGCTGGGCAGCGGCTTTGTGGAACTTGCGGCCAAGACAGCGAAAGAGACGTACCATCTGGATCTGTTTTCCAAGGGAAACAGCCAGCTGAGCAGCCACGCCGAATTTTCCCTTGTAAAAGAGGGGGGAACCCCCTATTATATCTGCGCGGCAAAAATCCCCAAGGAAGCGGGGCAAATCTCCTTTTTAGCCTTTTATTCCCTTCAGGGGCAAAAACAGCAGCTGTTCCGGCAGCGGCTGCTCTTTGCCCTCGCCGATATCTTTGGCATCTTTCTGCTCGCCGCCTTTTCCTGCTTTTTCA
>CANQUZ010000188.1 GCA_947627165.1 uncultured Roseburia sp. | reverse complement strand
CTCAAGCAGCTTGCTTGCCACGATATCTAAATGCTGATCCCCCATGCCGTATAACAGAGACTGGCCGTTTTCGCTGTCGTTGACTGCCTTTAACGTCAAATCTTCCTGCATCAGCTTTTGGAGCCCTGTGGAAATCTTATCCTCATCCCCTTTGTTGACTGCTTTGTACCTCTTATATGTGTAAGGCGTTGAAATGGAAGCCCTGATATATAAAATCGGATTTGCCTTCGTGGAAAGGGAATCCGTGGTGTCGGTCTTTGACAATTTAGCCAACGCGCCTATGTCCCCTGCGTGAAGCTCCTTTACTTCCTCCGGCTTGTTGCCTCGCAGCACATATAGTTTCCCAATCTTTTCCTCCACGCCTTTATGGTAATTGAACAGCACATCATCCGTCTTAATGACGCCGGAGTTCACCTTAATCAGTGAGTATTTTCCGATAAAGGGATCGACTATCGTCTTAAACACATAGGCGGATTTCGGTTTTGCAAAATCGTAATCTGCCTGATATACCTCATTTGACATGGCATTGATTCCGGTGCAGGAACGCTTATCTGGGCTCGGCAGATATTTCACGATATCTACCATTAACGTATACATCCCCCGCGCTAAGAGGTTCGATCCCATCAGAACAGGCACAATGCTTCCGTCCGCCACATTGACACGCAGAGCCTGGCGGATTTCAGCCTCGGAAAATTCTTCGCCGTTAAAGTAACGATCCATAAACTCCTCGCTGGTCTCCGCTACCGATTCCATTAAGACTTCCCTGCAGATATTTAAGTTCTCCTTTGAGTAGTCCGGCACGTCAGCTTTCTCCACCTCGCCGTTTTCCATCCAGCGTTTTGCCCGCTGCTGCAGGACATTGACATAGCCCACAAACTGCCCGTTTTCCCGGATGGGAAGATGGAACGGGGCAATCCTCTTTCCGTATAAATCCTGCAAGTCCTCCACTACCTGGCGGTAGCTCGCCTCGTCAATGTCCATTTCTGTCACGAACACCATACGGGGCAGATGGTATTTTTCGCAGAGCTCCCATGCCTTTTTTGTCCCTACCTCAATGCCTGATTTTCCGGAAATCACGATAATCGCCGCGTCCGCCGCGCTGACAGCTTCCTCCACTTCGCCCACAAAGTCGAAATAGCCGGGCGTATCGAGAATGTTAATCTTGGTATCTTCCCAGATAATCGGAATCACAGAAGTGTTGACAGAAAAGAGGCGTTTTATTTCTTCTTTGTCATAATCACTTATGGTATTGCCGTCTGCAACCTTTCCCATACGTGTCGTCATTCCCGCAAGATAAGCCATCGCCTCAACGAGACTTGTCTTGCCGCACCCCCCATGGCCGAGTAAAACCACATTGCGAATCTTATCAGTTGTGTAAACCTTCATAGCAAATCCTCCATTTTTTGTTATTTACAACAACAGGGGATTCCAAAGTACCCGGCGTACCGCCCGATGAACCTTGCCGCTGCTTTTACCGGAAACCATCGGACCATACCGCATCTCCTGCTGCAAAATGACATCCTGCTCCACTTTGCATTGCTGTATGGTTATATTGTACTAAATTCCGGTAATTTTTACAACTTATTTATTTGTTTTTACTAAATTTATTGTAGCAGTTCAGCCATAAGCAGTCTCATAGGAGAATCATGCTTGCATGAATGAACATACGAGACTGCTTATGAGCAGAACGCCCGTTCATGAGCAATTTTGAAGCCCGTAGTGCGGGATTGCGAATGGCGTGGGCTGAACTGTTACAATTTATCTTATCATATCACAATTTTGTTTATATATTATGTATGCTTTTTAAATGTTTTATAACCATTCCCCGACTATGTTTACACAAAATTCACAGACCGTACATAGTTTTTTTCTGAAACGCACCGCCGGAATTTTTTCAGTGATTTCACACTTAATGTCTGGTTTGTGCCGCCGGTATGTCTATAGCTGATTCCAACTGACGGCTGAACTGTTACGTTACTTTTTCATTTTCCGCTTTCGCGTGTTGACTCTTTGCAGGAAAATGTCTATGATAATGTAGTACAAAGCTTATATGGGGGATTTTAAAATGTCTCAGACTAAAATAGATAAAATCGGGTTTATCGGATTGGGATTAATCGGCGGTTCCATTGCAAAAAAACTAAAATCGCTTCATCCGGAACTTGAGATCATTGCTGTTGCAAGCCACATCGAAACCATCCAGGAGGCCTTCCGGGAAGGGCTGATTTCCAATGGGACGTTCTGCAGCATAGAAGATTTTTCGGACTGCGATTATATCTTTTTATGCACGCCGGTCCAGAAAAACATTGAATATTTAAGGCAGTTAAAGGATATTATCTCCCCACACTGCATCATCACTGACGTGGGGAGCGTGAAAACGGAGATCCATCGGGAAGTGGCTTCTCTCCACTTAGAAAAAAACTTTATCGGAGGGCATCCCATGGCCGGTTCCGAAAAAACCGGGCTTTCCAGTTCTTCCGACTCTCTGTTGGAAAACGCTTACTATATCATTACCCCTACCGCTGAGACTTCGCCGGAAACCTTAGCGGACTTTACCGCATTGGTGACCTCTTTGAGCGCCATCCCGCTAGTGTTGGATTATGAGCTGCACGATTACGCCACGGCAGCCATCAGCCATCTGCCGCACATTATCGCATTCAGCCTGGTCAACCTCATAAAAGAATCCGATGATGCAGGCGAAACCATGAAAACCATCGCCGCAGGCGGCTTTAAGGATCTCACGCGGATTGCATCTTCCTCGCCCGTCATGTGGGAAAATATCTGCCTTTCTAACCGGGAACAGATTTTAAAGCTGATTGACGCTTATATTGAGCGGCTTCTGGAAACGAAAAAGCACATCGAAAACAGGGACGGACAAGCATTGCTTGACAGCTTTGCCTCCGCCAGGGATTACAGGGATTCTATCGCCATTACCCAAAAGGGCGTCCTGAAAAATATCTACGAGCTTTACTTAGACCTTCTTGACAAAGCGGGCGGGATTGCCGCTGTCGCCACTGTTTTGGCAGACCATAACTTAAGCATTAAGAATATCGGCATCATCCATAACCGGGAATTTGAAAACGGGGTGCTTCGCCTTGAGATGTATGACGCAGAATCCTTAGAGGCCGCCATTGCCCTGCTGAGGGAATGCCATTATACGATTTATGAGCGTTAGGGCGTCCCTAAACCGCAGACTGCAGAATTGAACGGTTACAACAAGGGCAGAGGAAAAAATTCCTCTGCCCTTATTAACGCACCTTATTTGTCATTAAAAATCTGATATATTTCAATTTTCAGCGCATCGGTATTGGACATACCGATAAAAATCGCCCCGTATTTATAGCTTCCGTCCGGCAGCTTCTCTTCCCGGACAATCTCGACTACCGCATCCACCACTTCTTTCGTCCAAATCTCAATTTTCGTGTCGTAGTAAGATCCTACTTCCAACTGTTTCAACGAGCGAAAGCCAATACCGCTTTTGGATATGTCAGTCACATCTACATGGGCATATTTTAAAGTGGTAACTTCATCCTCATCCAAACGCTCTAACTGAACGGACACATCTAATTCCAGTCTCTTATATTGCCGCTTTTCTATCATATCTTCATCCTCCTTTGAATGGTTTTCATTCATGAGCCTTTTCGGTAATCAACATCGCATCCCCGAAACTAAAAAAACGATACTTTTCTTTTACCGCAATTTCATAAGCGCGGAGCGTCTGCTCCCTGCCTGCCAGAGCAGAAACTAGCATCACGAGCGTGGACTCCGGCAAATGGAAATTGGTGATTAACGCATCAATGACTTTAAACCGGTAGCCGGGATAAATAAAAATATCCGTCCAACCGCTCCCGCCTGCTAAGTATCCCTGTTCGTCGGCGGCAGATTCCAACGTCCTTGTGCTTGTTGTGCCCACAGCAAGCACGCGATGCCCCTCACGCTTCGCCCGATTTATCTTATCCGCCTCAGACTGCCTGATTTCATAAAATTCGGAGTGCATATGGTGTTGTAAGACATCCGCCTCCTTGACCGGGCGGAAGGTGCCAAGCCCCACATGAAGGGTTACTTCCGCAATTTCCACTCCCATCTCCCGCACTTGCTGCAGCAGCTCACTGGTAAAGTGAAGCCCCGCCGTTGGTGCCGCCGCAGACCCGTCATATTTCGCATAGACAGTCTGGTAGCGGCTTTTATCCTGAAGCTGATGGGTGATGTAAGGGGGGAGGGGCATCTGCCCTAACCGGTCTAAAATCTCCTCAAAAATCCCCTCATAGCGAAACTGGATCAGCCGGTTTCCCTCTTCTGCAATGCCTAAGATTTCTCCCGTTAACATCCCGTCGCCGAAGATGATTTTAGCACCGGGCTTACATTTCTTCCCAGGCCTCACAAGCGTTTCCCAGATATCATGTTCCCTTCTCTTCAGAAGCAGAAGC
>CANQUZ010000187.1 GCA_947627165.1 uncultured Roseburia sp. | reverse complement strand
ATGCACTCAAACGGGTTGTAAAGATGCCATTGCTCCATTTTCTGGACTCTGGTCTGGCAGCGTACCTCTTAAAATGGGGCAATCCTGAAGCACTGGAAAGAGGCGCCATGTCCGGGGCGTTCTTTGAGAGCTATGTTTTTTCAGAGATTTATAAGAGTTATCTGAACGCAGGAAAAGAGCCGCCTGTTTTCTATTACAGGGATAAAGACCGGAAAGAAATAGACCTGCTGCTTTATCAGAATGGTGTGCTTTCTCCGATAGAGATTAAAAAATCAGCATCGCCGGGCAAGACTGCCGTTAAAAACTTTCATGTATTGGAACCCGTTACCAGGGAATTGGCTTTCGGAGGTTTAGAGTCTTTGAAGGTCGAGATTGGAACCGGAAGTGTGGTCTGCATGGCAGACGACCTGCTGCCTGTGGACGAAAAGAACTGGTATGTACCGGTTTGGTTAATTTGATAAGCAGTTTGCAGAATAAATCAGCGGTTATGCAGGGATAACAGAACTCACTTTCAAGATGCTCAATCAATCAATCAATTAATTAATTAATAGAAAAAATTCTCATTTCTGAACCCGTAGAGATAGACGGGCAGAAAACTCAACGACTTACGATCCATTACAAATTCATAGGGGGATTGGAAATCCTTGCATAATGGATCATTTCTAAGTCACCTATTCCAACTATTCAACAGAAACGGGAAGAGAGGGGACGATATGCGGCATGGATTTACCACGGGAAGCTGCAGTGCCGCGGCCGCAAAGGCTGCGGCATATATGCTGTTGACCGGGCGGGAAAAAACAAAAATTTCAATCGAGACTCCGGCAGGAATTGCGTATTATGCAGACATTGTGGATATCTGCCGCAGGGAAAGGTCTGTGAGCTGTGCGGTAGTAAAGGACGGCGGGGACGATCCGGATGTCACCACGGGTGCCCATATCACGGCTTCTGTGTGTTTTTCTGACGTGGAAGGCATTGCCATTTCCGGCGGGAGGGGAGTCGGCATTGTGACAACCGGTGTTAGATCAGCCGGTAGGAAACGCCGCGATTAACCGCGTTCCGCGGGCTATGATAGAAAAAGAAGTGAGAGAAGTCTGCCGGCTGTTAGATTACAGTGGGGGACTTTCCGTTGAGATATCCGTCCCGGAGGGGGAGAAACTGGCGGAGCAGACCTTCAACCCCAGACTTGGGATTTCCGGCGGTATTTCGATTCTTGGCACCAGCGGAATCGTAGAGCCTATGAGCAGCAGGGCGCTGTTGGAGACCATCCGGGCGGAATTGCGCCAGAAACGCGCCCAGGGCTGGCGGATTGCTGCAGTCTCTCCCGGCAATTACGGTCTGGAGTATATGAGGCGCAATTACGGCTATGATTTAGAGAAGAGCGTCAAGTGCAGCAACTTTATCGGGGAAACCATTGATATGGCCGTGGACTGTGGGTTTGAGAAAATGCTGCTCACGGGGCACATTGGGAAGCTGATAAAGGTTTCCGGCGGCATCATGAATACCCATTCCCGCGAAGCGGACGCCAGGATGGAGATTCTGGCCGCCCACGGGGCCCTGCCCTGCTGGATGCTGTGGCAACGGAGGAGGCGGTTCGTATCTTAAAGGAGAAGGGAATCTGTGAGAAAACGATGGAGATTGTCATGGAAAAAATCATGTTTTACTTAACAAAACGAGCCGGAGGGAAATTGGAGATTGACTGTATGATGTATGCCAATGAGTATGGGGAATTGGGGAAAAGCCGTGAGGCAGAAACTATGTTAAGGGAAATCCAAAGCTTAGAAGGAAGAATAGAACCTTAGCAGAAAGAAGATAGGAAGGAGACAGGCGGTATGGTGTATTTTGTAGGTGCGGGCTGCGGCGCGGCGGATTTGATCACCGTCCGGGGAATGCGTCTTTTAGAACAGGCGGATGTCATTATCTATGCGGGATCTCTGGTAAATCCGGAATTATTGCGTTATGCAAAAGCAGAGTGTGAGATTCACAACAGTGCAAGCATGACACTGGAGGAAGTCATCGAGGTGATTAAGGCGGCAGAACAAAAGGGGCGTGTTACGGTCCGGCTGCACACCGGAGACCCCAGCATCTACGGCGCTGTCCGGGAACAGATGGATCGGCTGGATGCGGAGGGCATTGCCTATGAGAGCTGTCCCGGCGTCAGTGCCTGCTTCGGAGCCGCGGCGTCCCTGCATTTAGAATACACGCTGCCTGGCATTTCCCAGAGTCTGATTATTACCAGAATGGCGGGAAAAACGGAAGTCCCGCCCAGAGAGAGTATCGAGAGTTTTGCCGCCCATCAGGCTTCCATGGCAATCTATTTAAGCGCAGGAATGTTAGAGGAGTTAGAAAAACGCCTAGAGGCAGGGGGGTATCCCAAAGAGACACCGGCGGCTATCGCATACAAAGTAACCTGGCGGGAGGAAGAAGTGTATCTTTGCACCATAGAAAGTCTTGCCGCTACGGCGAGAAAACATGGAATCACCAAAACTGCGTTAATTTTAGTGGGGGAAGCCTTAGCCGGGAGAGGATATGAGCGTTCCAAGCTCTACGATCCGGAATTTACCACAGAATTTCGCCCCGGCCGGTAAGAAGAAAACCGGTGTTTTTCCGTTAGGGCACACAGCAAGAGAGGTTCGTATATGCAGATAGCAATCATTAGTTTTACGGAAAGAGGAGCTGCGCTTTCTAAGAGAATCAAACGGAAGATGGAATGTCTGCCATCCCGCCAAATCACGCTTTACACCAAATGCTCCTCACTTGGGGAGGAGGAAACGGGTCTAATTTTTGTGGAGGAGTCATTAAGGGAATGGACGGGAGGGCAGTTTTGCCGGAGGGAGGCTTTGATCTTTATCGGAGCCTGCGGGATTTCAGTCCGCGCCATCGCCCCTTTTTTACAGGACAAGCTGAAAGATCCGGCCGTGTTAGTGGTGGATGAGGGCGGAACCTATGTGATTCCGATTCTCTCCGGCCACTATGGCGGCGGGAATGAACTGGCAGAACAGACGGCGGAAATTCTGGGAGCGTCGGCGGTTCTCACCACGGCGACGGACGTTAACGGCCTCTTTGCCGTGGATGTATTTGCAAGAAAAAACGGGCTTGTGATTGGAGAGAAAGCAGGGATTGCAAAAGTTTCCGCAAAAATCTTACGGGAAAAACGAATCACTCTTTGGGTGGAGGGGGAAATATTGGGAACTGTCCCGCCGGAAGTAACGCTGCTTGCCGCAGAGACGTCTCTGCCAAAAGAAGAAGAAAATCCTGTGGCGGATGTGGCAGTATCCTTAGAAACCCAGGGCGGAGCGTTGCTCTGGCTGTGCCCGAAAGCGGTGATTCTCGGCATGGGGTGCAGGAGCGGCAAATCTTTTGAGGAGATTGAGGCGTTTGTCTTAGAGAAGTTAAAGGAGCTGCATCTTTCCATCAAGGGGGTAAAGGCATTAGCGACCATAGACTGCAAACAGGAAGAACCGGGATTCGTGCGATTTGCGGAAACCTATGGGATAAGCTTTTTGACTTATTCCAAGGAGTATCTGGAAACCATGGAGGGCGAGTTTGCTTCCTCTTCCTTTGTAAAAATGAAAGTGGGCGTGGATAATGTCTGTGAGCGCGCTGCAATGGCGGCATTGGACGGAAGGGAAGGAGCGCTGGCACTGAAAAAAACTGCTAAGGATGGGATGACTTTGGCAATCGCTATAGAGAAATGGAGTGTAACGTTTGATGAAACATAAAATCTATATTGTAGGCATAGGCCCTGGGGCAGAGGAGATGATGACTGCCCAGGCGTACCGCATCTTAAAGGAAAGCGATACGATTATCGGCTATCAGGTGTACTTAGCGCTGCTGGGGGAGGAATTTGCCGGAAAAGAACAGATATCCACGCCTATGCGGCAGGAAGTAAAACGCTGCCTGCTCTGCTACCAAAAGGCGCGGGAAGGAAAGAAAGTGGCACTTATCTGCAGCGGGGACGCCGGGGTTTACGGCATGGCTTCCCTGATGTATGAATTGGGAAAAGACTATGAGGATTGTGAACTGGAAGTAGTGCCCGGCGTCACGGCGGCAAACAGCGGCGCGGCGGCGCTTGGGGCGCCCATTAACCATGATTTCTGCGTCATCAGCCTAAGCGATCTGCTGACGCCCTGGGAGACCATTGCAAAGCGCCTTAGGGCGGCGGCAGCGGGGGATTTTGCCATTGTAATTTACAACCCTGCCAGTAAAAAGCGGGGGGATTACCTTCTGCGTGCCTGTGATATTCTGCTAGAAACCGTGGAGGAGTCCCGCTGCTGCGGCTATGTGGAAAATATCGGCAGGGAAGAGACAAAGACAGTGGTCTGCAGCTTAAAAGAGCTGCGGGACTGCAGCGTCAATATGTTTACCACGGTATTTATCGGCAATTCGGAAAGTTATATCGAAGAAGGAAAGCTTATCACAAAGCGGGGATACAATACCAATCATGGTAAGAACGAAGAAAGCCG
>CANQUZ010000186.1 GCA_947627165.1 uncultured Roseburia sp. | reverse complement strand
TGCCGTATACGTTAACGTCCTATTCCCCCTGTTTCCGCAAGGAAAAAGGCGCCCACGGCATCGAGGAGCGCGGCGTGTACCGCATCCACCAGTTTGAGAAACAGGAGATGATCGTGGTTTGCAAACCGGAGGAGTCCGGCCTTTACTATGACAAATTATGGCAGAACACGGTGGACTTATTCCGCAGCTTGGATATTCCGGTCCGCACCTTAGAGTGCTGCTCCGGCGACCTGGCGGACTTGAAAGTGAAATCCTGCGATGTGGAGGCATGGTCCCCAAGGCAGAAGAAATATTTTGAGGTGGGAAGCTGCTCGAATCTGGGCGATGCCCAGGCAAGGCGTCTGAAAATCCGTGTAAAAGGAAAGGACGGCGGCAAATATTTCGCCCATACCTTAAACAATACCGTTGTGGCGCCTCCGAGGATGCTCATCGCCTTTTTGGAGAATAACTTAAATGAGGACGGCAGTGTGAATATCCCATTGGCGCTTTGCCCCTACATGGGGGGAAAAGAGAAGTTAATCCCTGTGAAATAAGCACATTGGACACAAAAGAAAAAGAGGATGTTAGCGAAAAACATCCTCTTTTTATCATCAATAGTTGTAGAAAGGTTTTTTCATCTTAACACGTTTCCGGTTCCTGATAATTTACGCCTGAAAGGTCAACGGTAACGCATTTCATTACCTGTGGAGTTATGGGTCTGTCGCTGTAATCTGTTGTAGTTTCTGCGATTTTATTTACTACGTCCATACCCTCGATAATTTTTCCAAATGCCGCATAAGCCCCGTCTAAGTGAGGCGCATTTTTGTGCATGATAAAGAACTGAGAGCCGGCGGAATCCGGATGCATGGATCTTGCCATAGAAAGGACGCCTTCCGTGTGCTTTAAGCTGTTAGCAAAACCGTTCTGGCTAAATTCGCCTTTGATATGGTAGCCTGGGCCTCCCATGCCGCTTCCTTCGGGGCATCCACCCTGAATCATAAACCCTTTGATGACACGGTGGAAGATGAGTCCGTTGTAATAGCCTTTCTCAATTAAGTGAATAAAGTTATTGACCGTATTAGGCGCGATTTCCGGATACAATTCCGCTTTCATGATATCGCCGTTTTCCATTTCAATAGTAACGATTGGATTTGCCATAAAATACCTCTTTCTTTCCATCAAAAATTTCGTGAAAAACACGTAATCCCATTGTAGCGGAAAAATACGGCAGAGTAAAGGAGAAATTGCTTTTACAAAAGAACAGGGGATGTTAGAAAAGGATGGGGCGATGGGTCATGAAGAGAGAAAAAAGAAAAAAGCAGATTGGAATCCGGTGACAGGAAGGAAAGACAGAATGGAGGGATAGCGTGGATAGGAGAGTACAGGCAGGGATTGCCGCGGCTTTGGCCGTGTGTTTGCTGGCGGGAAGCTCAGAGGGGCAGAAGGAATGGAAACAGAGCTTTAAGGAAGAAGGAGCGGGGGACGCCGTGCGGATCGAGATGGAGACGTCCCTTTATGCGGGCGTGACAAAAAAGCTCAGTGAAATAGGGGCGGTGCGGCTAGAGCCGAAGGAATCGGACCGGATAGCGTCCGCCCCGAAAGAAGCGTTTCCGGAAGAAAAGATTTATACCTTTCTTCAAGGGCCAAAATCCTGGAGCGAGGGACGCACCTGGTCCGGGGAGTGGAGCAACCAATCTGTCCGGGGGAATTATTTCGGAAACTTTGGCTGCGGCCTGTGCTGCATGGCAAATATCTATTCCACCTATACGGACTATCTTTGCTCCCCCTGGGATATGTTCCGCTATGCAAAAACAGTGTCAAATTACAGCCCTACAGGGGAATCCGGCGCCATTGGCTGGGAGGACATGAGTGTGACGCTGCAAAAAAGCGGGTTTGAAACGGAACTGTGCCTTAAGCCGGACAGCTATGAACTGTTTGTGGAGCAGATAAAAAAGGCGGAGTCAGCGGTAGTCTTAGTGTGCAGCCAAAATGACGACACCTACTGGCCCCATACAGGCGGACACTATGTGAACATCTGTTTATATGACGATGAGACGGGGGAAGTTTTTTTGGCGGATCCCGGTTCGCCGGACAGAAACCGAAGCCGCATTCCGGCAAAATATGTGTATGACGCCCTGAAAACGGTAAGCCAGTACCAATACCTTTTGGTGCATGGCTACTCGGAAGAACAGAACGGATGGAAACAAAACGGCATAGATCAGGCATGGGTCGCGCCTTAACAGGAACGTGCAGTGGAGGAGAGATGAGGAAGTATGTCATTGCAGATCGGGTACCGCCTCAGGATCTGCGGTATCTGAGAAGAAATTTACAAGGGGCGTTAGAATTGCAGCTGGTGGAGATCCCGGATGATCTTCCGGAAGGGAGGATGGAACGTCTCCTTTCTTTTCCGCCGGAGGACAGTATCTTTCTGTCTACGGACAGAGAGAGCTTACGGCGCATGAAAGAGCGGGGGATGGCGGTATTAGGGCTTGCGGAAGAAGGGCGTGGAAGCGGCATAGACGCTTCGGTGGCAGATATATTGGCGGAGGGGTGCCAGGAAATTGATGCGGAATTTTTGATTCGGGTGTATCAGCGGAAACATCATCTGCCCTGGAAGATTTTAGAGACAGACCGATGCATCCTCAGGGAAATCTGCCTGGAGGATCTCGACGATTTGTTTGCTCTATATGAGGGGGAAGGGATTACGGATTATATGGAACCCCTCTATGAATATGAAAAAGAGAGAGCGTACCAGGAGGCTTACATTGAGCATATGTACGGTTTTTACGGGTTTGGGCTGTGGATGGTGCTGGGAAAGGAGAGCGGAAAACTGATTGGCAGGGCCGGAATCGAGTGCCGGGAGGAGTTAGGCGGCGAACTCGAACTGGGCTATGTGATAGGAAAACCCTATCAGCGTCAGGGGTATGCAGCCGAAGTCTGCCGGGCGATTCTGGATTATGCAAAGGAAAGGCTGGAATGCAGCAAATTAAACTGCCTGATTGAGCCGGGCAATACGGTTTCCGAGCATCTGGCGGAAACACTTGGCTTCACCTTGAGGGAAGAGCTTTCGGTGAACGGAAAACAGATGAGACGTTATGTATGCGACTTGTCATAAAATAGTACTTTTGGACTGTTGGCTTACTTATGCGTTGCAATTTATTAAGAAATAAAATATAATATTGAAATAGAATTTTTTAAAAAGAAAAAGACGTGTGAAGCGGGTGAGGTACATGACGGATTTTTCATCAGAGGCATTTGGGAAAATAGGAAAAGAAGAAGATAGGAACATCAAGCAGATGAAGGAGTTTGAGCATCCTGAAAAATTATATGAGGAATTGGTTGAAAGTGTGCGCAAATACCATCCATCTGCCGATATTACGCTCATTGAGAAGGCATATGGGGTTGCAAAAGAGGCGCATAAAGGCCAGGTGCGCAAATCGGGGGAACCCTATATCATTCATCCGCTGTGCGTCGCCATTATCCTGGCGGATTTGGAGTTAGACAAGGAAACCATCGTAGCGGGACTGCTCCATGATGTAGTGGAGGATACCGTCATGACCGATGAGGAGATTGCCAGAGAGTTTGGGGAGGAAGTGGCGCTGCTGGTGGACGGCGTGACCAAATTGGATTTACTCTCTTATGACGAGGATAAGCTGGATGTACAGGCGGAAAACCTTCGCAAGATGTTTCTTGCCATGGCGAAGGATATCCGCGTGATTTTGATTAAGCTGGCGGACCGGCTTCATAATATGCGTACTTTAAAATACATGAAACCGGAAAAACAGAAAGAAAAGGCGAGGGAGACGATGGACATCTACGCCCCCATCGCCCAGCGGCTTGGCATTTCTAAGATAAAAATAGAACTGGATGATTTATCGTTAAAATATTTAGAGCCGGAGGCCTACTATGATCTGGTAAGGCAGGTGGATCAGAGGAAAAGCGCCCGGGACAATTATGTGCAGGGTCTTGTGGAGGAAGTGCGCCGCCATATTATGGACGCCCATCTTCATGCGCAGATTGAGGGAAGGGCAAAGCATTTCTTCAGCATTTACAAAAAGATGGTCAATCAGGATAAGACCTTAGATCAGATTTATGATTTATTTGCCATCCGCATCATTGTAGACAGCGTCAAGGACTGTTATGCGGCGTTGGGCATTGTCCATGAGATGTATAAACCCATCCCGGGACGGTTCAAAGATTATATTGCCATGCCAAAGCCCAATATGTACCAGTCCCTGCATACGACGCTGATTGGCCCGACCGGACAGCCCTTTGAGATACAGATCCGTACCTTTGAGATGCACCGGACGGCGGAATACGGCATCGCCGCCCACTGGAAATATAAAGAGGCGAGCAATAACGGCGGGGCAGAGCCGTCCACGACAGTTTCGGAAGAGGAAAAACTAAGCTGGCTGCGCCAGATTTTGGAATGGCAGCGGGATATGTCCGATAATAAAGAATTTTTGAGCCTGTTAAAAGGGGACTTGGACTTATTTTCCGGAACTGTTTTTTGCTTTACGCCTACCGGGGACGTAAA
>CANQUZ010000185.1 GCA_947627165.1 uncultured Roseburia sp. | reverse complement strand
CCAGGATATTTTTGTCATGGGGCGGCGTAATCTGTGCGCCGTCTTCCCAATATACTTTGTATCCGTTGTATTCTCTCGGATTGTGGCTCGCCGTAATCACAATGCCGGAAATGCAATGCAGCTCTCTCACCGCAAAGGAAAGCTCCGGCGTCGGGCGCAGACTGTCAAAGACATACGTCCTGATGCCATTGGCGTTTAAGCAGAGCGCCGCCGCCTCGGCAAATTCGGGAGACATGATTCTGGAATCATAGGCGATTGCGACTCCTTTCTCCTGTCCGTTCTGCTCTATGATATAATTGGCAAGTCCCTGGGTTGCCAGACGGACGGTATAGATGTTCATGCGGTTTGTCCCCGCCCCTATCACGCCGCGAAGCCCTCCTGTCCCAAATTCCAGCTGTTTATAAAACCGATCTTCTATCTCTGCAGCATCATCTTTGATGGCTTCTAATTCCGCCCTCGTGTCTGCATCAAAATAGGGATCGCTGCACCACTGACGGTAAAGTTCCATATAATCCATATTCTCTTCTCCTCTAGTCACTGTTTTTCAGGAAACGCTTTGTCTGCATTTCCTCAAATAATACTATTTTTTCCTTTCGTTGTAAACCAATTTTACTTTTCTATTCAAAATAAAGATCCAATCCGTCCGCTATCCCCTGGGCTATCTTCCACTGGTAGTCCTCCGTCGCCATATTCACGTCCTCCGTCGGGTTTGTCATATAGCCCATTTCCACAATGGTGACCGGAACCTGGCACCAGTTGATGCCGCTCATGGTGTCGGTTTCCCAGACATACTGTTTTTTGCATCCTGTCGCTGCGCACAGCGCGTTTAGAACCGACTCCGATAGTTTTTTGCTCTGTTCGGCGAGTGCCCCATTATAGGGGTTGGCAGGGGTCTGGCATATGGTCATTGCACCGTTTACTGAAGAATCTTCGGAGCCGTTGGCGTGTATCCTTACAAACGCATCCGCCCCCGCCTGATTGGCTATCTGCGCCCGCTCGCCATTGCTGATGTTGACGTCATGTTCCGTGCGGACCATCATCGTCTGATATCCGCGGTTTGTCAGCTCCTCTTCCAATTTCAGGGAAACCATCAGGGTTAATTCGTACTCCGCTAACCCGCTTGCCGCTCCGGAAGTTCCTGACGCTACTTTTGCCTTGGTTTCAGCGGCTCCCGGCCCAATCGGCTCTTGCTCGCTGTTTCCTTTCGCCTGGTGGCCGGCGTCAATGACAACCAGATATTCTGACCTCTGCTCCGCCCCGGCATTTTCCTCCACCGTAACACTCTCTCCCAGGCTTTCTGTCCCGCCTGTCTCCCCGATATTCTCCGACTCACTTGTCGCTTCTATCTGTTCTGTCCCGCCTGTCTCCTCAGTATCCTCTGGCTCACTTGCCACTTCTATCTGTTCTGTCCCGCCTGTCTCCCCGGTATTTTCTGGCTCGCTTGTCTCTTCTATCTCCTCTGTCCTGCTTTCTTCTGCCGGCTTTTCTGTCTCTTCCGTTTCTTTTGCTTCTTCCGCCAAAAAAACGCCCGTATCCGCTTCCGTCTCTCCACGTTCTGTGCGCTCGCCTACCTGTTCTTCCATATCCGCCGCAGGCATCTGCCCCTTTGTTCCCCCGCCGCATCCGGACAGCAGCATTGTAACCGCAGCCATCCACAGGAGGGCGGAAAAGAATCTGTGCCTGCCCTTATCATGTTCATGCTTCCTTCTCAATCTGATAATCTCCATTTCTTTTATTTTGCGGAGCAAGTCTGCATTTTTCCTGTCCGCCATATTATCAATTTAACATTCCCTGTGCTCCTCTTCAAGTATAATCTGACAGCCGCTGCAAAAAACAGAAAACCGAATAGCAACAAAATGGTAAGCACAACAAAGAATAACCATAAACCTACCGCTCTGCCACCTTTCCCAAAAGACTTTTTTGTGATATACTGATGTTAAACCCATCCTTTATCGTTTTACGGATATTTTATGTTATCAAAAACCTGCATTCACAAAGGAGATTCAGTATGAAAAATCAAAAAATGAGTGTTTCTATCACAGCCGTCATATCCTGTATTTCGGCGGTATGTATTCTGCTGCTGTTGCTGATTGCAAGCAATATATGTCCGCCGCCATGAAAACGACTGCTGAAAATGCAATGGAGACTTCCTTAAATGCCAGGACCAACGTTATCGAGCAATATGTCGAGCAAGCGGAAAACCTTCTGATTGCATACAGCAAGGCGCCAATCGTAGCGCAGCTTCTGAAAAATCCCACAGACACGGCGCTTGTCAAGGAAGCGCAGGATTATACCGAGCGTTTCTATGCCGGTCTTACCAACTGGGAGGGTGTCTACATCGCAGAGTGGGACTCACACGTCATCACCCACTCAAATCCCGACGTCGTCGGTATGTATACCCGCGAAGGCGATCCCCTAAAACAGCTTCAGGATTCTATGACTGCAGCGGGGACGATTTACAATACCGGCATTATCGTCTCTCCGGCTTCCCAGCAGTTAGTACTCTCCCTGTATGCCCCGGTGTATGATTCCAATGGGAGCATTTTAGGCTACACAGGCGGCGCGCAGTTTGCCTCCAGCCTGTCAGGGCTTCTGGAAACCCTTCGTATCGAAGGATTAAATAACGCCAGCGACTATATGATTAACACTGCCACAGCCACCCATATCTTTGACGAAGATGAGAGCCTGATGAGTCTCACCATCGAAAACGAAATGCTCCTTTCCGTCATTGACCGGATTCGCTCAGATTCTTCCGTTCTGACGGGAACGATCGAATATGAGAAGCCTTCCGGCGAAAAGTGTATCGCCATGTACCATTATCTGCCGGAACGCCAGTGGGCTATGGTCTTAAGCGATTCCAAGGATGAAATTTACAGTCTGATACATCAGAAACGGATTGTCTTCGCTATCATCTGCTTCGGCGCTTTTGTCATGATTAGCATCCTCTCCTTTCTTTCAGTGAAACTGTGCGTCAGACCTCTGGAACTCGTAGAGCAGGCGATTGAGCAGCTCCAAAATTTAGAGCTTCGGATGCCGGAGGAAATCAGGCGTTTTACAGGCAGAAAAAGCGAGACGGGCAGAATTTCAAACGCTATGGCGTCCCTTTATGGCACGCTGCAGACGATTACCGCCACCCTCCGGGACTGTTCGGATTCTCTGGGGGATTCCATCGGTCAGATGAACGATGCCTCCCATACCCTGATGAAATATATGGAGGATAATTCCGCCACGACTCAGCAGCTCTCGGCAAGCATCGCCACCACCAACGACGCGATTTCCCATATGGCGGGAGAACTTTCCAGAATTGCCGATATGGCGGACACCGTGGAGGAAAAAGTCAAAGCGGGCGATGAGGAAAGCAGCCAGCTCATCCACACCGCGACGACGATGAAGAATATGGCGGAAAGCACCCTGCATGAAACCGGGGTAAAGATTGTCAAAAACCGGAACAACGTAGAGCACGCCATGGTCAATCTTCAGTCGCTTATGCGGATTAACGATATGGCGCAGCAGATTTTAGAGATTGCCAACCAGACCAACCTGTTGTCCCTGAACGCTTCCATTGAGGCGGCAAGGGCCGGGGAACAGGGACGGGGGTTCGCCGTTGTCGCCCAGGAAATCGGGACGCTGGCCGAGAACTCCTCCGCCACGGCAATGCAGATTTCCGAAATCTGCAGCGAGATTAACACCAATATCAAAAATGTGCAGAATTGCGTGGACGATGTCATGCGGTTTATGGAATCGGATATCGCAGACAAATTCCAGCAGTTTGCGGAACTCTCCAACGAATACAGCACTTCGGTTGAGGATATCCGCCATGCCATGGGAGAAATCCAGGAAACGTTCAACGATTTTGTCTCCTCTGTCACAAGCATCCGGGATCATATGGAGCTTATCCGGCTGGCTTCCCAGGAGAATGAAACCGGAGTGAGCGATATTGTGAATAAGATTGAGCAAACCAACACGACGGTGGAAAGGCTTGAGGGAATTGGAAAGGCCACACGCCATAACTCCCAGGCAATTTCCGATATTGTAGAAAAATTTACCGAATAACCACCTCCTGCGGGGGAATCCTCCGCAGGAATACTGATTTCCCGCCTGACCATTTGTGGATTGCGTTTTCCAATTCCACAAACTGGACTGTTTATTTTTTAATAAACTGGATATTTTTATCAAGCCATTTTTTGCTATAATCTAATCCATGCAGCTGCTTGAAAAAAGAAAGGTAGGGTAATTTTTATGAGAAATGAAGCGTTAAAAAAGCTTGTCGTTGCCGCTTTACTTGCCGCCATGACTTGCATTGCAACTATGATTATCAAAATACCGACTCCTACTATGGGGTACATCCATTTAGGCGACGGTTTTGTTCTTTTGTGCGGCATTCTTTTGGGGCCTCTGACCGGAGGGCTTGCCGCCGGTATCGGCTCTATGTTTTCCGATATTTTTTCCGGCTATGTTTCCTTTGCCCCGGCGACCCTTATCATAAAAGCGCTCACGGCAGGGGTGGCGGGACTTTTGTATCACCGCCTTCATCCCGCCTTTCACTTCCAAAAGGGC
>CANQUZ010000184.1 GCA_947627165.1 uncultured Roseburia sp. | reverse complement strand
TCACAAAAAAGGATCTCCCTTGTGCTCAATCCGATTTCCAGCATCTTCCTTATCGTTCTTTCTTTTTCCTGCTGTATCCCTTCCTCGCGACCTTTCTGCAGTCCTTCCTCATACCCTTTCCTTATCAGGCTTGCCCCAAGACCTGTCATACGCTCCGCCTCCTGTCTCAGATTTTCATTTAGTGCTGCCGATGTATATTCCTCTATCTTTTTTACGTTTCCATTGAATACCCCAGTCAGGTAGTCAAAGATGAACACCCCCTTGCCTGCTCAGTGCCGGATTGACTGCCTTAAAATATATGTCATACAGCATCGGCCTATCCTATACTGATAATAATAATGTTTTACTCAGACTTAAAAGTATGTTTTTCATAATCATCAGGTTCATATTTGCTCATTTTATCCTGTTGCTTTTGAGCGGCTTTCAAAAAATTATCTGCTTTCTTTCTCCCTTTTTCTATATCTTCTTCAAAAACTTTATTTATGAGCATTACCATTTTTTTTACAGATATTGCAAAGAGAATTATTCCATAAATCAAATATCCTATACTGACGGTATATAATAATTCCACCATACTGTCGTGTATGTCAAACAACTTTATTTCTTTGCAAATTTGCAATATAAAACTACTATAAGCTGTCAGAATTATAAAAATAGAAACAAATGTAGAAATAACAAACATTACAATGCTATCTGTAACAACATTACAATAAGTTAATAATATGTTTGTCTCTTTAAATCTATCCATCGCCTTTGAAGCTGACAAGGAAATTATCAATCCCAATACAGAAAAAGAAAATCCTGCAAATACTGTACACACAGTAATGATGTCAAACTCATATTCTTTCATATCTTTATCGCTCTGTGGAATGCTTAAAAAATTAAGATGAACATTTATCAAATATATTACAATACATACCAATAATGCCAGCAATACTTTCATTATTCTATTTTGTAATATAGATTTCATAGTATCATCTCCTTATAATTGGTAAAATAAAATCTAATGACTCATTATATGAATATTGCATATTATACAGATTTATCTGTGCAAGCTCCGCTTCATCATAATATATTCTCTGCTCACCTTCCATTCTATACGCTGGGATATCTACTGGGAAATAAAAATTTTCTTCATAAAAACTGTATTCTCTCGTTTTAATATTTCTGGCTTTTCCCTTAATACTTGCTTTTGGAAGGTTTATTTTGCCAAATTTCTCAATACTCTTTTGTATTATATCAATTATTTTATTGGATGTTTCGGTATCAGAGGATAAACACGCTCTTGAAACACTCGACTTTATATTTACAGATACAGATATATGATTATCTGTCGTCTCTCTGAGAACAGTATCCCCTGTCTTTCCTAAAACATATTCTAAAATAACAGGATCCGGATTCGGAAGTTCTAAAGATATCAAACTAATTGATGCCTCTTCTGCCCCGTAAAACTTCTTGATTCCTTCTGCATTTGGTATAGCGATTAACTTCAATGTATACTCATCGCTATATTTTTCAAAGAGGTCTACTATAATATTTTCATTTGGAGCACCTAAAGCAGAAATAATCTGCAACACACATGTTTCATAATTAATATAAATATATGTGTATACTTCTATTCCCTTACTTTTTTCAGGAGAACCAGGGAGCAATGCTTGTGGTTTTTTTGTTTCATAATCCCTTCCGATAACAGACCCTGTTGGCTTTTGTTTTGATGCTCTGGCAAACAAGTATCCTGTTCCATAATGGTATACATCTAACATTGTATGTAAATATTCAAAAGTACGTGTCAAATCAAGCGTTCTGACATTTCCATTAACAGTGGCATTACGATCAATCATTTGATTCAATAATTCAGGAATACGGTGATAGTCACACTCTGTATTACTATCTTTTAAATGTAGTTCTGTTGAAAAGAAAAAAGCCTTTTTATTCATTTTTTACACGCCCCTAACGTTTTTTTCTTTCATTATACTACTTATATAAAATTCTACAATAATAATGTTGAAAAGACTCTTATTTTGGCGTATAATGCTATTATGTTAATTAACATTTGGACTGGTAATGCCCCTAACGTTACCAGTCCTTTTTTATCCAAAAAGAACATACAAACCGTGAACGCCATTTCCCCCTACAAAAATACTTCCGGTCAACATGACCGGAAGTATTTTTGTAACATTTTAACGTCTCCGTTGGGGAAGCTTTCTCTGTAGCCCCTCCCTTTCCTTCAGCTGCATCTTCTCTTTCACTGCCTCTATCTCCTCCTCTGTACACTCTTCACAAAAAAGGATCTCCCTTGTGCTCAATCCGATTTCCAGCATTTTCCTTATCGTTCTTTCTTTTTCCTGCTGTATCCCTTCCTCACGGCCTTTCTGTATCCCTTCCTCGCGACCTTTCTGCAATCCTTCCTCATGCCCTTTCCTTATCAGGCTTGCCCCAAGACCTGTCATACGCTCCGCCTCCTGTCTCAGATTTTCATTTAGTGCTGCCGGTGTATATTCCTCTATCTTTTTTACGTTTCCATTGAATACCCCAGTCAGGTAATCAAAGATCTTCTCCCGGCTGTTTCCTCCCCGCCGTACAATAATCACATTCAGTAAATCAAAGTCTTCTTCCGGCTCCTCCGTCTGTCCGATCAAATCCTCTTTTTTTATCGTGTATGCCGTTGCCGTATCCCTTAGTTCTTCTGGGATTCCCTCGTTGCAGATCCAAATGGAATATACTTTTTCCAATGCATTATAATTCGTCGTTCCTGTCAGCGTGCCTAGCTGTGCGCTCAATTCACGCACTGCATAATACAGAGCCCGCTTTATGATGGAATACCTTGGATTTCCCGGTTTATATTCATTCTGTATTTCTAAGTCTATATGCAGATGGACACAAATCTCTTCCTTGCTCAGCACCGGATTGACTGCCTTGAAATGTACATCATACAGAATCAGCTTTTCCGTTACTGATGACACTTCCGATGGAAGCCCCTCTATCTTCAGCTGTATGTCCTCTACCGGCACATCCTTTATCGTATCTTCATCTATGCAGCGGAACGTTTCCTCTACGGTGCAGTTCTGGTACTCTGGCACAATCAGTTTCAGGATAGGCGCTATGATCTCCTTATTCCGGAATATCCTCTTGCACGCCGCATCATATTCCCGGCCCGATATGCCTGCCGCATAAATATCTTTCTCTGTTTCTTCTCTCATATGTTCTCCTTCCTTTTTATTATAAACAAATTTAGATTTCATTTCAACTAAGGGCAACATTTCTTTTGTATTTTTCACTTCCAACTTCCGGACAAGCTGTCCGCAAGTTCTCTATCTTAGCTTGCTTTCATACACTGCTTTACCGCAATACCCTTCTCTTTCTCGGCATAATCTCTTCTTTTTTATCCGTCTGATCCATTTCTGCAGCAATGCCGCTGCAGGTCTGCTGCCTTAATAATCTTTTTTCCCGAAAACTGAAATAATCCCTGTTACTCCCTCCCACAATGATATGGTCTACCAGTGGGATTTCCATCAATTCACCTATTTCCAACATCCTTTGCGTCACCTCCACATCTGCCCTGGAGGGTTCCACGTTTCCGGATGGGTGCGAATGCAGGAGTATCATGCTGGCTGCATTCGATAATATCGCTGTCTTTAAAAGTTCCCGTGGATGAGCCAGTGTCTGGTTAATGGCTCCTATGCTTGCAATATGTCCATTGATTGGCGTCCCATCCGCTTTCAGGTTGATCACGCACATCACTTCCCTGTCCATTTCCCTTAAAAACTTTCCCATGATTTCCACGGCATCTTCCGGCGTACATATTTTATGGTCAGACAAAATTGGCGCATCCTGAACTAACCTGACTGATACCATGTCCAGTTTATACCCTCTATCATGTTCATCTGTCATTTCCCTAATTCCCCCTGCATCTGTCATCCTGATCCCTCCTGCTGAACTCTCCCTTATGGCCGCAGTCCATATCTGCCTGGCAAGTCCTGTTTTCCGATCCTTCAAACTCTGCATACAATAAAAATTCTTGCGGATACCTTTCCTTTATCCAGCCTGCCAGTTCTGACAGACGGAGCGTTTTATTTTCTGTCAGATCCTGTTTCTTGCCCTGATTCATAATAATCTCCTTCCTACTAAAAGTTTTGCGTCCCTCTAATCATACTGTCTTTTCCACTCCTTTTCATCTGCATAAAAGAAAAGGTTTTGGCAAATTTGTTTCCTAAAAGAAAATCCGGATGGGAGCGCAGTGATGCAGAAACGGGGTTTCTGACCGTCCATCTGCAGGGGGGAGCACGCTTAAAGCATGGGATATCGGACTATTTTCCCTATTCCGCCTTCCGGAACTGGAAAAGTTTTCCGTCTCCTGCCCGTCCAGAAACAAGATTCTATATAAATAAAGAATTAATATGATAACAGATAAAATATGGTCCCTTGCCAGGGCCCTTCTTCTCCCCCATTTTCGCCTGTTCCCACAATTTCACCCCTGCACAGGATTGGAATGCCCTGCCCGCTTTTTGTCCATGTTTTTGGAATCAATTCCTTTTTTCCCTGCATGGAATTGGAATGCCCCGCTGG
>CANQUZ010000183.1 GCA_947627165.1 uncultured Roseburia sp. | reverse complement strand
GGAAACCTGCAGATTCTGTGGCGTAACCAGAGGATTCGCCATTAAGATGGCCCGCTCCGTCGTCCCATATTCCCGTGCGACAGCTGCAATCGTATCCTGGCTGCGGACAGTATGCTCAAGATAGCCTTTCAGATAAGGAAGCAGCTTCCGCCACACTTCCCTGTCCACAATGCAGGATGATTCCGTCTTTAAAAATTCCTGCAGTGCGCCGCAGGTTTCCCTTCCAAAAATGCCGTCTATCTTTACGGGATAACCTGCCCTCTGCAGGGCAAGCTGCAGATATTCCACCTGGGTTCCCCGATCCCCCGGAAATAAATAATTCATGCATTCACCTGTTTTCCATAAAATCTATCTTATTATATGACGCAGGCGCCTGTTGGTTCCTATCGTTCCCGTTTTCCTCTGCCCCTGATTTCCCGCTAAACGCAAACCGACGCCATTGTCGTCTCCCCAGGAGAAACAATAGCGTCACCAGCCGCTTTTTATGTGCGCTCCCCGCAATGGCGCCTTGTCATCGGACAGCAGGCGAATCCCACGCCTGTTTCCACAATGCTGTAAGAGTCACTATCATCGTCAAAAATTCCGCCGCCGGAAATGCCAGCCAGACGCCTCGCATACCAAAGAAATGAGAAAGCAGACAGGCAAAACAGATAATTGCCACAAACCCCCGCAGGATGGAAGTAATAAACGCCCAGCGCGCAGCCTCCACCGCGCTCAACACGCCTGTTCCTACGATGTTAATCCCGGCAAATAAAAAGCCCAGGAAATAGAGCCTTAAGCCAGTGGCCGCATAGGATGCCAGTTCCGGATTCTGCTCACTGTTAAAAACCGCCACGATGTTCTCTCCGCCTGTGTAGATTAGGAGCAGCAGCATAGCCGCAAAGGCAATGGAGGTCCCCATGCCAAGCCGGATGTTTTTCCTTACCTGCCCGACATCCCATCTGCTGTAGCATTCGCTCAGAAGCGGCTGGGAACCCTGGGCGATTCCGTTAAACATGGACACCGCCACTAAGGACGTGTTCGCCACCACCCCATACGCCGCAACGCCGATATTGCCCGCCAGAGATAAGATGATAAAATTAAAAACGGCTGTAATCACACCGGAAGAAATTTCCCCTACGAAGGCGGACACCCCCACCTGACAGGAATAACACAGCCTTCGGAACGAAGGCCGCACCGGTTTTAATACGATTTGGCTTTTCCTGGAAAAAAAGTGAGTGCAGCAAATCAGAACCCCCACCAACGGGGAACAGGCTGTCGCCAACGCCGCTCCCTCCATCCCCATGTGGAGCGGAAACATCAGCACATAATCCATCACAATATTAAACAGGCTGCTAAGGAGGGTTGCCGCCATAGCTATGCCAGGGGCCTTATCATTCCTCACGAAAGCGTTGCAGATGTAATTCCATATGAAACAGGGGGAAAATAGCATAAAAATCCTTGTATAGGGAACTCCCACCGCCGCAATCTCTGCATCTCCGCCTAAAAATGCCACAATCTTATCGGGAATCAAAAGTCCCATGAACAAAAAAACAAGTCCGATTGCCGTCCCAAAGAAAAGCGCGTTGAAGAAATAACTGTCCGCCTCTCCCTGCCGCCTGCTCCTCGCAATGACGAAACGGATTCCCGATCCGACGCCAATCATTGCGCCAATGGCAAAAATCAGACTGTAAACCGGCAGCGCCAGATTCAGCGCCGTGATGCCCTTTGCGCCCACTGCCAATGATATAAAAAATGTATCCGCCAGAATATAAAGGGACATACCGATCATGCCTAATACATTCTGGGATACATATTTTGCAAATTGTTTTTCGACTGACATCTCTCAAACTCCGATTCTATTCCAACCGGAATATTTATCCTCTCATTTGATCCGCTAACGTCTCAAACGCTTCCCGCACTTCCTGGAAACATTCCATCAGCTTCGGTGAGAACACGCCGCACTCACCGTTCAAAATCATGTAGAACGCTTTTTCCTTGGGACACGCGGATTTGTACACACGCTCTGAAACCAGTGCGTCATAAACGTCCGCCACTGAGACGATCTGCGCCGAAAGGGGAATATCTTCTCCCCGCAAACCGTCCGGATACCCTCTCCCGTCATATCGCTCATGGTGGTGCCTGCAGATTTCATAGCTGGCTTTGCGGTAATCCTCCTCCCAGATGCCGCCAACAGTCTCAATGATCTCACATCCCCTGGTAGTGTGAGTCTTCATATATTCAAATTCTTCCGCAGTCAGCTTTCCCGGCTTTAAGAGGATCTTATCCGGAATCACGATCTTGCCCACATCATGCAGGGAACTTGCATTTACAAGAACATCAATCTTATTCTCGTCCAATCCGCACTCCGGATATTTTACCATCATGCGGGTAGCAAGGATCCGGGTGAAGCCCTTTACTCTCTGGATGTGCTGCCCGCTCTCAAGATTGCGGTACTCCACCACCGTACCGAGGATTTCTATGATTTTTTCGTTATTTTCCTTTAATTTTACCGCCTGCTCTTTCAGGCGTTTGTTTTGCCTGCGCAAAGTCTGGGTTTGATTCGCCACTTTTTCTTCTGTTCTTGATTAAGAGCGGCTCAAACGGCTTATGGATAAAATCGGCGACTCCCAACTCAAAGCACTGATTTTCAATATCCACCGCCGTCTCCCCGCTGATGATCAGGACAGGCATCTTTTTCATCCAGTCCCGTTCCTTCATCTCTTCCAGGACTTCAAAGCCATCCATCACAGGCATCTGCAAATCCAGCAGGACCGCCGCGATTCCGTCCTGGCAGTCCGCCATTTTCTCGATTGCCTGTTCGCCGTTCTCTGCCATAATCACGGCATAGTCCTCTTCCAGGATATCCAACAGCATTTCCCTATTTAGTTCAACATCATCAACCACCAATATTTTTTTCTGCATCATGCTTTCTCCCAAACCACTTTACCTGTTTGTTTATTCCAATTTTTCAATCGTTTTTACTAAAACATCATACTTTTCTTTTATGGTATCGAAAATCTGTCTCTCTTCCTCTCCGCACGCCCCGGCACGCAAGCGTTCTGTCAAATCCTCCACCGAAGCGAAAAAATCCGTAAATGCCAGATTCTGGCTCACGCCTTTTAATGAGTGCGCAGCCAAAAAAGCCTCTGAACAATTATTCTCCTCCATCGCAGCGCAAAGCTTTGCGTAGGACTCGTCTTTCAGAAACAGGCGTAAGAATTTTTTGATTCGCTCCTCATTCCGCATCCTTCCCAATATCTCATCATAATTCCCTTTTATCTGGGAATAGCATTCCCGCACATCCATAATTTACCTCATTTCTGCCGCTAGGCGGCCTTTTCCTTTTTCTTAAAACTTTTTCGTTCCGCAGGCAAAATATTTCTTTAACAAACGGAACAGCTCCTTTTCATTCAGCGGCTTTGCCAGATAGTCGTTCATGCCAATCTTAACGGCAAGCTCCCGGTCTTCCTCAAAGGCATTTGCGGACAGCGCAATAATCGGTAAATCCGCCGCATCCTGCCTCGGCAGCGCCCGTATCTGCTTCGTCGCCTCATACCCATTCATGATGGGCATCTGGATATCCATCAATATGGCATTGTAATGCCCCTCCTCCGACTCTTTGACCATATCCACGGCAATGGTGCCGTCTGCCGCCGTCTCCACCAACAGCCCGGCGTCTTTTAGAAATTCCGTTGTAATCTCCCGGTTCAGCTCATTGTCATCTACCACAAGGATCCTTCCGTTGGCAAATTCCCAAACCTCCTCATCCTCAGCTGAAACCTCGCCTTTCCGCAGGTAGCGGACGTTCATCAAAGCCGATTTCATATCGGACATAAACAGGGGTTTGCTGCAAAACATGGTCACGCCTGCATCCCTTGCCTCCTGCTCCATCTCCAGCCAGTCGTAGGAGGCTATCAAAATAATGGGGACGTCGCCCTTTTCCTCCCGGCGTATGGAGCGGATAGCCTCAATACCGTTCAACTGCGGCATTTTGCAGTCGATGATATAGCTGTCAAAGGCATCCCCTCTGCCGTATGCAGCCTGTATGCAGGATGCGGTTTCCCCGCCAAACATGGAAACCTCCAAACGCACCCCTAACCGCTCCAGCATATTTGCCGTATTTTTGTAAGCCACCGGATCGTCATGCACCACAAGCACATGGCAGCCCTGTAAGTCACTGCTCTCCTCCGCCTCTTTCTTCTGAAGCCGGAACGTCAGGTTCACAACAAACCGGCTCCCTTTTCCCATGGAGCTCTCCACATCAATCGTCCCATGCAGCATATTGACGATGCTTCTCGTAATCGTCAGCCCAAGCCCTGTCCCCTGCTGCCCGCTGATAGTTGTGGTATTTTCTCTCTCAAAAGGCTCATACAGATGTTCCAAAAATCCCTCGGACATCCCAATCCCCGTATCGCTTACCACAAATTCGTAAGCGCCGTATCCTCTCTGGCTGCAGGGTTTCTGTCGGAACACCACGGATATGGAACCCCTGGGGTTTGTAAATTTGATGGCGTTGCTTAAAATATTGATGAACGCCTGTTCTATTTTGAGCGGATCCGTATAAATATCCTCATCCTCCACATCTTC
>CANQUZ010000182.1 GCA_947627165.1 uncultured Roseburia sp. | reverse complement strand
GTGAAAGAAGCGAAAGAAGTGGCGCGGGTGCTTTACCACCATATCGGAAGGCTGTCCTACACAGACACCATTGTCTGCATGGATGGGACGGGAGTCATCGGCGCCTTTTTAGCGGAAGCATTTGAAAGCGGAAATTTTGTGTCCACGAACCGCCATGAGACGATTTATGTGGTGGAGCCGGAGATTAACAGCAGCAACCAGCTGCTGTTCCGCGACAATATTAAGCCGAGCATTGACGGAAAGCACGTCATCCTTTTGTGCGCCACCACAACCACCGGAAAGACTGTGCGGCGCAGCCTTGAGGGCATCCGCTATTACGGCGGCAAGGTGGAGGCGGTAGCGTCCGTCTTCAGTACGGTAAAGCAGGTTGACCATATGAAAATTGAGAGTGTGTTTACCGAGGCGGATTTGCCGGGCTATGCGGCGTTTAATGCGGAGGAATGCCCCTTTTGCAAAAAGGGGGAGCGCCTGGAGGCAGTGGTAAACGGATTTGGGTATTCCCGGTTGTGATTCCGTTATTTTGCATAAAAAATGAGCCATAATCCGTCAATTTGACGGAAAAAGCAAAAACAAATAAAAAACCCTGTAAAATCCTACAAGAAAATGGAGCATTCTTTGTATAGGAGAGATATGGCGTTCCGGCGGATTTTTAGGTATAGTAGAACTATCAAAAACTTAAAACATTTCAGGAGGTAACAGGACCAATGGCAAGTTTATCATTAAAAAACATTTGCAAAGTTTATCCAAACGGTTTTGAGGCTGTAAAAGATTTCAATCTTGAAGTAGAAGATCAGGAGTTCATCATCTTCGTAGGACCATCCGGATGCGGTAAATCCACCACACTTCGTATGATCGCTGGTCTGGAGGAGATTTCTTCCGGTGAGTTTAAAATCGACGGAAAATTAATGAACGACGTAGAGCCGAAGGACAGAGATATCGCAATGGTATTCCAGAACTACGCTCTGTATCCGCATATGACCGTATTTGACAATATGGCATTCGGATTAAAATTAAGAAAAGTTCCAAAGGATGAGATTAAGAAAAAAGTAGAAGAAGCTGCTAGAATCCTTGACCTTGAGAAATTATTAGACCGTAAGCCGAAGGCTTTGTCCGGTGGTCAGAGACAGCGTGTTGCTATGGGTCGTGCAATCGTTCGTAACCCGAAAGTATTCCTTATGGACGAGCCGTTATCCAACCTGGATGCAAAATTACGTGTGCAGATGCGTTCTGAGATTTCCGCATTGCACCACAGATTAAAAGCAACCATCATCTACGTTACCCATGACCAGACCGAGGCTATGACCTTAGGTACCAGAATCGTCGTATTAAAAGACGGTGTTATCATGCAGGTAGATTCTCCGCAGAAATTATACAATGAGCCGGACAATTTATTCGTTGCAGGCTTCATCGGATCTCCGCAGATGAACTTTGTAGATGCTCAGTGCAAAGTAGAGGGTGAGAAAGTAACGCTTACTTTTGACAATACTTCCATCGTGCTTCCTCCAGCAAAAGCAAAGAAAGTTGCAGACGCAGGATGCAATGGCAAGACTGTCATCATGGGTATCAGACCGGAAGACATCGGTGATTCTGAGATTGAAATCGAAGCACACAAAGACTGCACCTTTGAAGCAGACATTACCGGATACGAATTATTAGGTTCTGAGGTATTATTATACTTCAAAGCAGCAGGAGCTAACATGACTGCAAAGGTTGACTCCAGAACAACTGCACGTATGGGCGACCATATCAGATTAGCGCTTGATCCGGAGAAAATTCATGTATTCAACAAAGAAACTGAATTGACAATCACCAACTAATTCGGTAAAATTAGATAGACAACCATAAATAAAAACTGGGTACAATGTATGTACCCAGTTTTTGTGCGTCTCAACGTGGAGATTGATGAAGAAAGGGTTTACCGCACATGATTTCAAATCATAAGCTTCAAGCAGCGCTTGACGAAATAAAAGACATATCCAAAATAGATTTAGCGTTATATACGGAGAAAGGAAAGCCGGTTGCCGCTACGTTTTCCTTAGAAGGGGATTTTGAGGGGGCGATAGCGTCCTTTGCGGAATCCATGGCGGAGAGCCAGATGTTAGCCGGATGCCACTTTTTTAAGGTGATGGTGGAAGGGGAAGTGGAATATATCCTGTTAGCAAAGACTTCGGCGGAAGATTCCTATATGGTGGGCAGACTGGCGGCGTGCCAGATACGCCGGTTAGCGGAAGTCTACCGGGAACAGTTTGACCGCAACAACTTTATGCAGAGCATCCTTTTGGGCAATATGCTTGTGGTTGATATGTATAATAAGGCAAAAAAACTCCATGTCGAGCAGACGGAGCGGGTGGTGTTCGTCATTGACTTAGGACGCAAAAAAGATTCCTCCGCCGTGGAGCTGGTGAAAAACCTCTTTGCCACCAAGACCGGGGATTATGTGACGGAAGTGGACGAACAGAGCATTGTGCTGATTAAAGATGTCCGCGACATGGAGGAAGTGAAGCTAAAGATTCTCGCCGACATGATTGTGGACAACATGAACACGGAAGCCATGGTAAAGGTGCGCGTCGGCTATGGGAACCGGGTGCTCAACCTGCAGGATATCGCCCGCTCCTACCAGGAAGCGAAAATGGCGTTAGAGGTCGGGAAGATTTTTTATGCGGAGCGGGAGACCATTGCGTATAGCTGCCTCGGCATCGGAAGGCTGATTTACCAGCTTCCCATGAGCCTGTGCGAAATGTTTATCCGCGAAGTGCTTGGAGAGGAGATACCGGATATCTTCCATGAGGAGATTACCGTCACCATACAAAAATTCTTTGAGAACAATTTGAATATCTCCGAGACGGCAAGGCAGCTGTATATCCATCGCAACACTCTGGTATACCGGCTGGAGCGGTTAGAGAAAATGATAGGGCTTGACATCCGTCGGTTTGACGATGCAATGACCTTTAAGATTGCGCTTATGGTACTTGCGCATATGAATTATCAGAAAGCAGAGGAACAATAAGTTATGGCAGGCAAAGCGTCTTATGATGAGCACAGTATTGCAGTGCTAGAGGGACTTGAGGCGGTCCGGAAACGTCCGGGGATGTACATCGGAAGCGTATCAAGAAGAGGGTTGAACCATTTGATTTACGAAATTGTAGATAATGCGGTGGACGAGCATCTTGCCGGCGCCTGCGACACCATCCATGTGACCTTAGAGGCGGATGGTTCCTGCACCGTAGAGGATAACGGACGGGGCGTTCCGGTGGGAATGCACGCAAAGGGAGTCTCTGCGGCGCGCATCGTATATACGACACTCCATGCTGGAGGAAAATTCGACGATTCCGCCTACAAGACGAGCGGCGGGCTTCACGGGGTGGGCTCTTCCGTCGTCAATGCCCTCTCCACCTATATGGATGTGGAAATCAGCAGGGAAGGATTTGTCCATCATGACCGCTATGAGCGGGGCATCCCGGTGGTGGAGCTGGAAAACGGCCTGCTCCCGAAAATCGGAAAGACCAAAAAGACGGGAACAAAGGTAAACTTCCTCCCGGACCCCCAGATTTTTGAAAAGACCCGCTTTAAAGAAGACGAGGTAAAGAGCCGTATGCATGAGACGGCATACTTAAACCCGGAGCTTACGATTATCTATGAGGACCGCAGAGGGGAAGAGACAGAGCATATTGTCTACCATGAGCCGGATGGAATTATCGGTTTCGTCAAAGACCTCAATAAAAATGTGGAGACGCTCCACGACGTCATCTATTTTAAAGGCGAGCTGGAGCAGATTACCGTGGAGGCGGCGTTTCAGTATACCAACGAATTTCACGAAAATATCCTGGGGTTCTGCAACAACATCTTCAACGCGGAGGGCGGGACTCACATCACGGGCTTTAAGACGGTCTTTACCACCGTTATCAACAGCTATGCCAGAGAACTCGGCGTCCTGAAAGAAAAAGACGCCAATTTCACCGGAGCGGACGTCAGAAACGGCATGACGGCAGTGGTGTCCATCAAACATCCGGACCCCCGTTTTGAAGGGCAGACCAAGACGAAATTAGACAATCAGGATGCGTCCCGGGTGACGGCGAAAGTGACCGGAGATGAAATCCAGCTATACTTTGACAAAAACCTTGAGACGCTAAAGACCGTCATTTCCTGCGCAGAGAAAGCGGCAAAAATCCGTAAGACAGAGGAGAAAGCAAAGACCAATCTTTTGTCCAAACAGAAATTTTCCTTTGATTCCAATGGGAAGCTGGCAAACTGCGAGAGCAGGGACGCTTCCATCTGCGAGATTTTCATCGTGGAGGGAGATTCGGCGGGAGGTTCGGCGAAAACCGCCCGGGACAGGAATTTCCAGGCAATCCTGCCAATCCGGGGGAAAACCTTAAACGTGGAAAAGGCGAGCATTGATAAGGTCTTGGCCAATGCAGAAATCAAAACCATGATTAATGCCTTCGGATGTGGGTTCTCCGAGGGGTACGGCAATGACTTCGATATCACGAAACTCCGCTACGATAAGATTATCATCATGGCGGACGCCGATGTGGACGGCGCCCACATTTCCACGCTGCTTTTGACGCTGTTTTACCGCTTTATGCCGGAACTGATTTACGAGGGACACGTCTATGTGGCGATG
>CANQUZ010000181.1 GCA_947627165.1 uncultured Roseburia sp. | reverse complement strand
CTCCAATGGCAAAAGCATTAAATGACTTGGCAGGAATCAAATCCGGTATCATGAGCACCATCCACTCTTACACAGGTGATCAGATGACTCTGGACGGACCTCAGAGAAAAGGCGATTTAAGAAGATCCCGTGCAGCTGCAGTCAATATCGTTCCAAACAGCACAGGCGCTGCAAAAGCAATCGGCTTAGTAATCCCAGAGTTAAACGGAAAATTAATCGGTTCCGCACAGCGTGTTCCATGTGCAACAGGCTCTACCACGATTTTAGTGGCTACTGTTGAGAAATCCGTAACCGTAGATGAGATCAATCAGGCTATGAAAGCAGCAGCAAATGAGTCTTATGCTTACAACGAGGAAGAAATCGTATCCAGCGATATCATCGGAAGCACAGCAGGTTCTATCTTCGACGCTACCCAGACCATGGTTGGCGCAGACAACTTAGTACAGGTAGTTGCTTGGTATGATAACGAGAACAGCTACACCTCTCAGATGGTAAGAACCATTAAATACTTCAGTGAGCTGGCTTAATTTTGTCATTCTATGAGACTTTTTACAGGTCCGGTCCAGTAGGACCGGGCCTGTTTTGCAAAATGAAAAACAGTTAAAGGAGGACATACCCATGTCATTAAACAAAAAATCAGTAGATGATATCAATGTAAAAGGAAGGAGAGTCCTTGTCAGATGTGATTTCAACGTGCCTTTAAAAGGCGGCGAGATTACAGACGAGACACGTATCACAGCCGCGCTGCCGACCATTCAGAAATTGATGAACGACGGCGGAAAGGTAATCCTCTGCTCCCACCTTGGAAAGGTAAAAAACGGGCCGAACGAAGGCGAATCCTTAGCGCCGGTTGCAAAGAGGCTTTCTGAGAAACTTGGCAAAGAGGTGACATTTGTGGCTGATTACCATGTTACCGGTGAGGAGGCTACCGCAGCAGTGGCGGCAATGAAAGAGGGAGATGTGGTATTATTGCAGAATACGCGTTTCCGCGGCGCAGAGGAGACGAAAAATGGCGAGGAGTTCAGCAAAGAGTTGGCAGAGTTAGCAGATGATTATGTATGCGACGCTTTTGGCTCTTCGCACAGGGCCCATGCTTCTGTTGCAGGCGTTACCAAATATATTACAGAAAAAGGCGGCTCTAACGTAGTTGGATACCTGATGCAGAAAGAAATCGATTTCTTAGGAAATGCGGTGGAGAATCCGGTAAGGCCTTTCGTTGCGATTCTCGGCGGGGCAAAAGTTGCCGACAAATTAAACGTAATCTCTAACTTGCTGGAGAAGTGCGATACCTTAATCATCGGCGGAGGTATGGCTTATACGTTCTTAAAAGCAAAGGGATATGAAATAGGACTGTCTTTGGTGGACGATACCAAGATTGATTACTGTAAAGAGATGATGGAAAAAGCAGAGCAGCTTGGCAAAAAGCTGCTGCTTCCGGTGGATTCTGTGACCATCAAAGAGTTCCCGAATCCAATCGACGCTCCGGTGGACGCAGAGGTTTATGAAGTGGCAAATATGCCGGCGGACAGAGAAGGATGCGACATCGGGCCAAAAACCAGGGAATTATATGCGGAAGCTGTAAAGACCGCAAAAACGGTTGTATGGAATGGTCCTATGGGCGTTTTTGAGAATCCAACCCTCGCAAAGGGAACCATTGCGGTGGCAGAAGCGTTAGCAGAGACGGATGCAACAACCATCATTGGCGGCGGGGATTCTGCTGCGGCAGTCAACCAGTTAGGCTTTGCCGACAAGATGAGCCATATTTCTACCGGCGGCGGAGCTTCCTTAGAGTTCTTAGAGGGAAAAGAGCTTCCGGGCGTCGTTGTTGCAGATGACAAATAGGAATCCAAAGGAAGAAAAAGGGCAAAACGCACAGAAAAACACGGAGTGTCTGAAGTAATCCGCTGGATAAAATGAAAAATAGGAAAGAGGATGAAAACAATGGCAAGAAAAAAAATTATAGCAGGCAACTGGAAAATGAATATGACGCCAAGTCAGGCAGTTGCCCTGGTAGAAGAGTTAAAACCGCTTGTAAAAAGTGAGGAAGTAGAAGTTGTTTACTGTGTTCCGGCAATCGACATTGTCCCTGTAGTGGAAGCAGTCAAAGGAACAAACGTTGCCGTTGGCGCTGAGAATATGTATTATGAGGAGAGCGGGGCATACACGGGAGAGATTTCTCCTGAGATGTTGGTGGACGCAGGCGTAAAATACGTCATCATCGGACATTCCGAGAGACGCGATTACTTCAGCGAATGCGACTGTATGCTCAATAAGAAAGTGAAGAAAGCCTTTGAGCATAACTTAATTCCCATCCTCTGCTGCGGGGAATCCTTAGAGCAGAGAGAATTAGGCGTGACCCTCGACTGGATCCGCCTGCAGATTAAGTCTGATTTAAAGGACGTTTCTGCAGAGCAGGCGGCTTCTATGGTGATTGCGTATGAGCCAATCTGGGCCATTGGAACGGGAAAAACGGCTACGACAGAACAGGCGCAGGAGGTCTGCAAAGCCATCCGTGCGTGCATCGCAGAGATTTATGATGAGGATACGGCAGAAAAGATCCGCATTCAGTACGGCGGTTCCGTAAATGCAGGAAATGCGGCGGAATTATTTGCACAGCCGGATATTGACGGCGGGCTTGTCGGCGGCGCTTCCTTAAAAGCGGATTTTGGCAAGATTGTCAATTATAAGTAAATAATCCGAAGGGGCTGCCGTACAAAGGGGACGATGACTTGCATACGGCAACCCCTTTTTCCACTGAGGGGAGTTTATGAAAATAAAGTGCAGGGTGAAGGCTTTGCTTGCGTCTGCTTTTCTGGCGTGTCTCGTGGCGTCGGGATTGCTTGCACCGGAGGCGGACGCGAAAGCGATGGAGCGCAATGTGCCGGGATTGGATAAAACCATGCCGGCGGAGATACAGGAGAACAAAATCACAGACTTATCAGAGGTATATGAGGTTATTTTAGAAGGTGCGGCAAAGGAATGGATAGCGGGGTATGTGGTAGACGAATCCTTTTTGATGTGGTTAAACGCGCAGTACGGGGATGAGGCGCTGATAGAGTTGGCGTGCCTTGTCATGGACGGCGAGATGACGGCGGACAGTTGGTACGAAATCACCGGCCGTTCCATCCATGTGTTGTGGCTGATGTTTTGCCGGGATACGGAGTTTCAGAGTTATCAGCTGGAAAATGTCCATTGGATAGAATGCGCAGGTCCGGAAGAGACTGTGATAAGCTTTACCGGCGATTTTAATCTTGCAGAGGGCTGGTGCACTTTTTCGGAAGATTTGTTAAAAGAAATGCAGGAATCCGATCTGATGGTGATGAACAATGAATTTACCTACACCGACAGCAATCAGGCGTTGGAGGGTAAGGAGTATGTCTTTCGCGCGCGGCCGGAGATGGCAGAGCTGCTTTCTGCCTTTGGGGCGGATGCGGTAACTCTTGCGAACAACCATGTATTTGACTATGGGCAGCAGGGGCTTTCCGATACCTTGCAGACGTTAAGCCAGAATGGCGTCCTTTCGTTTGGCGCAGGGAACAATATACAGGAAGCGTCCAGAATCCTCTATTTTGTTGCAAACGGCAGAAAGATAGCGTTGGTCGCAGCCACGGAAATTGAGCGGACAAAGCAATATACGAAGGAAGCGGACGACAACAGCGGAGGCGTGTTAAAATCGAGACATCCGGAGAAATTTCTTTCCGTAATCCGGGAGGCCGAAAAGCACAGCGACTATGTGATTGCTGTCATCCACTGGGGGACAGAAGGGATGCTGTACCCTGACAACAGCCAGAGAGACATGGCGGAACGCTTTGTGGATGCCGGGGCGGATGCCGTCATCGGGGACCACCCCCACAGACTTCAGGGAATCGAGTATGTCGAGGGGGCGCCGATTGTATACAGCCTTGGAAATTTCTGGTTTTCAGACGCTACGCTCTACACCACCGTCGCGCAGGTCATCATTGCCGGGGACGGCTCCCTGGGATTAAAGTGCCTGCCCTGCCTGCAGAAAGGCCTGACGACAAGGTTGTTGACGGGGGAGAAGGAAAAAGAAGAATTTTATCGTTACCTGGCGGCCTTATCCTCCGATGTATGGATGGACCGCGAGGGAAATGTTTATGATAAATGTGCCAGAACCGATTCGATCATAGAACCCTGGTTTGACTCGGATACGGCTGCCGTCGGACTGACAGGTCTGGCAGATATCGAGGGGAATGCCATTGATATCGTCGGCAGTTATAAAAAATAAAAGAGAGGCGGCCGCAAAAGCGGCGGAAAGTGAGGAAAAAATGAGTAAAAAACCTACCGTATTAATGATTTTAGACGGCTTCGGATTAAATGAAAAGACAGAGGGGAACGCCATAGCGCAGGCGGCTACGCCCAATCTTGACAGCCTTATGAAAGAGTATCCTTTTGTGAAAGGCTACGCCAGCGGCCTTGCCGTTGGACTTCCGGACGGGCAGATGGGAAATTCCGAAGTCGGGCACCTGAATATGGGCGCCGGAAGGATTGTGTATCAGGAGCTTACCCGAATCACCAAGGAAATTGAAGACGGCGCCTTCTTTGAAAATGAAGCGCTTACCACCGCCATGGAACACGCAGAAAAGAACGGCGGCGCCCTGCACCTGATGGGACTGCTGTCCGACGGCGGC